>CALDQI010000477.1:0-3593 GCA_937911635.1 uncultured Pseudomonadota bacterium
CATCACAATTGGCTAGATAAGCCTCCCCAGGTCCATCGAGTGCGGTTGAAATGAAATCCAGAAACCCATCGTCATTAAGGTCCGCCCAAATTCCTCCCCTTGTGATGGTTGCTCGGTTGATTCCCCATTCCTCAGCGACGTCACTGAACACGCCTGCATCTTGAGTGAATAGAGCATCGGGTTGCAACTTCGGATTTAACAAACCAACCTCATCAAAACTTTCTTGTTCTTCTTCGGACATGTTCAAATACCCATACCCGACCCAAATATCGAGGTCTGCATCGTTGTCAAAGTCATGGACTTCTACTCCCCACCCCACCTGCTGACTGTCTAAATCAGCAACAAAATTACTACCAAGGGTGTTGTCGTACCATTGACCAAAACCATCTGATAGAAAGAGCCAATTTCGTCCCCAGTCAGTTACTGCGAAATCTGGATACTCATCGTTGTTCAAATCCCCAACAGCAAGTCCCATCCCGTACATGCCGATATCAAGTCCAGAATTAACGTGCGGTGTAAGCCCTCCAGACTCATCCCCATGAAACAGTTGATTCGGTTTGACATACATCCCAAAGTCATTCACAATGTACAGGTCTTGAACCAGGTCGAGATTCACATCAATAAAGGCAGCACAACACGAATATGGTTCAGGCGTATGATTCGGAAGTGGTTCAATGGTATATGCCTGACCCGATTCATACTTATACAATACGTTCGGACCAGCCAACTCAAAATTGGAATAATCATTCCATGGTGGAGCTCCCAATGGACCATACCCCGTATTCAACACCAACAAATCAAGGTCTCCGTCATCGTCTGAGTCGCCCCATGTAGCCCCAAAAGAATCATACCGTGTTTGGACGATGTCCATGTCTAGTGAGATATCAACAAAAGTACCCTCTCCTTGATTTTCAAAGAGTTGATGGGGTGTATCGACATTTAGCACAAACAAGTCCAAGTCTTGATCACCATCAAAATCAACCGCAGAAGCACCCAATGTTGTTGAGGGTTCTCGTTGAGGAAAGGTGTCGGTTGACGTTTCAGTAAACTCCCCGTTTTCTTGTTGTATAAAGAATAGGTCCACGTCTATCGTGGGTACAAAGATATCCAATCTTCCATCTTGATTGAAATCTCCGACCGCAACCCCCTCTCCGCCTACAACATTTTCTGGTAGGGGTGTATACCCTTCGACTGGCTGATAACTCCATGCCTCACCAAAATCTGCCAACGTCATCGGAGATTGTTCCCGACTCTCTGGATTGGCGCACGTTATCGGTCCAGAAGATTCAAGCTCGGCATCAACTTCCGGAAGGGTTTCAGATAACTGTGTTTTGTTCCAAAAGCACCCGGACAAAAGGATATAAGAAAACATGGTAGGTTGTGCCCTTTGTGATAAAGATGAAATATAAAATAAATATAGGTAGACTGTATAATATTGCAAAATTATTCTCAATAACAATGCACAACTTTACTGTTGATACTACTTGAATATCAAAAATGCCCTGCAATCCTATTTTTTATCATCGATGAAGACTACATTTCTTCGCTCTTTTCTATCCATTCGAAGAACAGTGCTACCCTTTAGACTTAGATAGATTTAAAGAGTGTACCTGCAGTTTCTGCATCGAAGATTTGACTTGCTCAATGCCGATTGGTTTACGCAAAAATTGAACCTTTTCGGAATCAAACTGTTGAATGCGATGTCCTGGGTCATCTCCACTAATGAACAAAATAGAAGGGACGATATCCTCAAATAAAAGATGATGACCGATTTCAACACCATCGATAGAGCCGAGTCGTATATCCAATATGGCCATATCAAACCGCTCTAAACTCTGATTTTTAATGAGCGACATCACCTCTTCAGAATCATCGAAGTACTTGACCGAAACTCCTAGACTCCCGACCATTTCAATGAGAACATTCGCCACTTCATTATCATCTTCAACCAGCAAGACGTGCAAAGCATCGAGTGAACGGTCTCCAATCTCAGGGGGGAATGTATCCGTATCGTCTATAACTGGAAGCCAAAAGACGAATCGGGTGCCAACATGCTGTTCAGATTGAAACCACAGTGCCCCACCTGCACTGTCTATCGATGAAAGAACGTTTACCAATCCGAGCCCTTTACCGTTCGAGCGTGTACTGAAGAATGGCTCTAAAGCTCTTGAGGCTTCGTCTAAGGACATCCCGTGCCCTGTATCTTCTACTTCTATTCTGAGAGTGGGTTTGTTGGTCAAATCATTTCCGAAATAGTCCTCTGGCAGCTGTGTATTTGGCTCTAAGGCTGCTTTTAAGACAATCTGTCCTCTATTACCCTGTAGTGCATTCAAACTGTTCTGGAGCAGATTGTGGATGGCCCCTTCAAGTTCTAAACTGTCTATTCGGACGTCGGGAAGGTCAGGTGACAAATCCAGCTGCATGACCACTGTGGAAGGCTGTAATGTAGCCACAGAATTAAAGACTGATTCGATGTGTTCTCTGGGGTCTACTGCTTTTGTCAAAATAGACTGTTTACCTGAGTAGGTCAACATCCGATTGATCATTCCTGCGGCTCTCTCCGTACCAGAAATGATTTGATTTAAATTGGAGTGTGTTTCGTTGTCCATCGGTATTTTCATTTTGACAATCTCAGCGTGCCCCAGCACCGTTGCCAAAACATTGTTGAGGTCATGTGCCAAGCCTCTCGCCATACGTCCAAGACTATCCATGCGAACATTTCTTTGGGCAATCCGATTATACTGACCTTGGGAAGACTCCTCTCCGATGGCTTTTATACTCAATCCACCGACAACGGCAAAGGGTAATGTTATCAAGGCAGGCTGAATATCGGTAATGATGACCTTAAACGTTGGAAGAATGTTGGTAAAGACCACAACAACAAGACAGGTCCAGCAAATTGTCATCAACCAAAACTGCGTTTTTCGTAAATCCGGATGACGCTTCAATACAAAGCATCGAGTGATCAAAAAGGTACTGAGGATGGCAAAGGATATGAGCTGTATTCCGTGAACCATCATCAAGGAGCCTAATATTGGATGATAATACGGTTGTTTATGAATGATGCTCTGAATCGCTGGTTCAAGGCCGTTGGGTAACGTCAGCGCAAGAATACTGTGTATCGTACCAAACACACCGCACAATAGCCACTTTAAACTCACTGGCTCATGTGGACTGGTCAGCTGCTTGGTATATATGTACAAGGCGGGTCCAATATACCCGCTAAAAAATGGCGCTCCAACAAGAAGGCTGGGAAAGTAACGTCCCAGTCCGGATGTTGCAGATCCCAAAGTCAAAGTGCACCATGCCAAGAGTAGAAATATACATGCAAACATCGGAGGACGTTGACGCTTTCGTTCCATAAAATAGGAGCAGGCCGCGGCAAAAATATGCACCATTGAAATGGCAACCACCGAAGCAAGCCGCAAGCTTTCAGCCAATGATAAGGATTCTATCTCCATGACAGTCCTATACTGATAATATAGTCGTTTCTTAAAATTTAGAACAGTTGTATGTGACTATACAACAATTTGAATTTCCTGTCTAAGATGGTTCTTATTTTAGAAATCTATAGTACATCAAAACTACAATCA
>CALDQI010000478.1:0-2239 GCA_937911635.1 uncultured Pseudomonadota bacterium
CCTCTACGACAATACTCGGTGTTTTATCGAGCCCATACTCAAACAACAGCTGATTGAATGGCTCAATATTCTCTTGATAGTCTTTCCAAAATGAATGCTGAAGATAATCTCCTGCATACACCAGCAAATCTGGGTTGAATCCAGCAGCCATCTGAAATGCCTTGCGCGTTTGACGATTGATGGTATCCGTCTGAACGTCGGCGAGTAGAACGATGCGTTTCGGTTGAAGAATCTTCTCATTTTTCACCACATACTTTGTGACCGTGAGTAAATTGGGCTCCACCCAAAAAGAATCAATGCCGATCAAGGTCAGTACCAGTCCGAGTCCCATAAAAACCCGTCTAGATCCGACATCCTGATGCCATCGGTATACGACAGCACAAGCCATTGGACCAAAGAGAAACATTCCCCAAGCGAGCACTCGAAGCATTCCGAAAAATGAACCAAAGAATTCCGTATCAAAGAATAGTTTCTGCCAGACACACAGCAAAAATAGCATACACCAGTAAAATCCAATGGCGATTAGGTCTCCCCAACGATCCAATATGGTCGATAGAAATCGCAACGTGAGCAACATCCAAACCCATGACAGAATGTCTAGCCCAAACGACTCATATGGATACCATTCAAAATACACAGATCATTCCAAGCCTGATCGTCGACGTCTCATAATATACAGCGGAAGTAGGACCAACAGTCCACTGTCAGCACAACCGGTGGATGCCTTCTCAAGTCCTGTATCTTCTGTCTCGAATTCTGAATCGTGTTCTGGATCATCTTCTTGATCATCGAGCATTCTAACCAGATGAATGCTGTTGCTGAGGCCCTCTGCCCAAACAAGATCGGCTCCCAGCTCCAGATTGGACACATCCATTCCGCCCGTGTACAAAATTGCTTCGTCCAAATCGGGGTGAAGCTCAAGGAACGTAAGAGTCGCGTATCCACCTATCGTAACCTCCGAATCATCAAGCCAGACCTCGCCACCGGTTTGAAATACATCCCCAGTGACTTCCGTGAGGCGCAACCGTCCTGAGCGCAACTCCAAACTGCCATCGACCGTGCCGACTTGACTACCACCATCAATGCGCAGTTCTGAGCCATATTCAACCACAATATCACCGAGCATCCGACCGTTTTCGATCCAGACACGACCATCCACAACGGTTAAATCTTGATCCCGATCCACTCGAATTCTCAGCAATGGTCGTACTATCGCATCCTCAATCTGTCCATCCTCTGGAATGACAGACCACAACCAGGGCATGGGGTACGCTCCGACAGCTGCTTCTAAAACTGTATTGTGGATCGATTCAAACACCCATGAAGCCGATTCTGTAGACAGTCCAACATCAACCTCATCAACTTCTCTTCCCGTTAGACTAGCCACCATCGCTAGAGACGCTACTGTTGAACCGAGTTGTGATGGATGGGAACCATCGTTGGCATAGAGTCCCGCAAACTCAGTGTTGTGGTTGTCGTGCACATAAGCGAACACGGGTCCAACCGGAGCCACGTAAATGGGGTGTTCACTGGATCCAGCCTGAGATGCATAAGATAAGTAGCCTTCGTTGAGACGACCTTGCATCGTAGAAAAATCCTCGTACAGCAGAGGGTTCTGAACATCGCCATCTCGTCGCCCCCACGTCAGCATCAGCATACTTTGACCGCCGAGATCGGTCACTTGTGCATGCAGCTCTTGCAGTCCGGCCAGAGAGTTTTGCCAATACGTTTCAGCTTCTGGGAACCCCGGTATTTGACTTTGATCCTGAAAAATGAACCAATCGTGTGGTCGGGTAAAAGTCTCTTGCCACGTACTGCCTTGGTCGTTCATCCGTGCAGCATGATCGGCCAGATTGAGTCCCCCGCCAGTCAAAGAGGTCACCTCAACATCAGACCACCCAGCCATAGTAGTCTCAAGAATCGAATCCACCTGTGAAGGAAGTGCATTGTACTGTGTATAGGAGTTCCCTACAAAGACGATACTTTCTTCCGCTTGTGCCATTACTATCAATGAATACAACATATAATGAACTCCGAATATTTATACGGCACAGGAAAATCCATGCCACTTGACCACATCAGCTTGAATACAACATGAGCGTTACAATCCAACGATGGCTTCTATCGTGATGGTGTCTTGAAAAGTCCCACCATATAAGGTTGTGGTATCAACAGTACCGATCGTGACTGTCACATCCATACCCATCACACCTTGATTGTTGTTACCGCAAACAAAGGG
>CALDQI010000479.1:0-11976 GCA_937911635.1 uncultured Pseudomonadota bacterium
CAGGATTGGATGATGGAGATGATGATACCCAGCTCGATCAGGCAGGTGTGTTGAATTATGTGGATGGTTCCCAAGTGAATCTGGGTTCTGGTTCTCAAGTGGATGGTTCAAATATTGTCACTGTAGATTCATACGCCTCCTATTTACCTGGTGACTTAGCAGATGGTGACTCCGATACATTGGCTAGCTTAAACTGTTTCATGGGAGAGATTGTCTCTTGGGGTCCCAACAACACTTGGGTATGCACATCTGATGCATCTCTTGAATGGCCTGACATCGCAACGATGCTCAGTGGAAATGCTGCAGACCTCAATATGGGTACAACGATCGGTGGAGATACGATTGTTACAGCGACAACTGACATGGACACATTGAATGCTCTCGCGTGCCAAGATGGTGAACTCGCAAAGTACGATGGTAATCAGGGCATCTGGTACTGTGCCGGTGATGACAATACCTTCCTTGATCAGGCAGGTGTCTTAGGCTATGTAGACGGTTCGCAAGTCAATCTTGGTATTGGTTCACAAGTAGACGGTTCAGCCATTGTCACAGCCGATTCGTACACGTCTTATCTTCCCAGTGATTTAGCCGATGGGGATGCCGATACCCAACTCGATCAGGCAGGTGTCTTGGGATACGTACAGGGACAGACACTCAATCTGGGTACGAGTTCACAGGTCGATGGGTCAGATATCGTTACAGCCGATTCGTATACATCGTATCTTCCAAGTGATCTAGCCGATGGTGACGATGATACTCAGCTGTCTGACTCTGAAGTTGTCGACATGGTTCAAGGTTCAAGTACCCTTGATCTCAGTGGCGACATCAGCGTTGCTGGAACAGCAACTTTTAATGATGCTGTCACTGCTGAGAGTGGACTTACAGTGAATGGTACCTTAGTTACTGATACCATTCAAGGTTCATATGGATATAAGGAATTTACCACTGACCGAGTGGTTTCCAGTACGACTTCATCGAAAACCTATACCCTTCTCAATATGCGGTGCAGCGGTCATTGGGGTAGTTACTTCGTAGAGATTGATCTGATCACTTATTACTATCGACCATCGGTCAGACGATATGAATACTACTGCGGAAATGGAAACCACACCAGTGGGGGTGCGCTAGTGGAAATCTCAAACCCACAAACGGTCGGGTCATTGGTCAGTCTGGCGAAGACTTCTCCTGTAGACACAGGGTATGATCACAGCAACATTCGCATGTACGATGTAGAGCTGCAAGTTACTCAAGGTCCATACGTGCAGTCCTACGCACGTGTTCGAACGTATGGTATGTGGGCGAGTCAACCGTCTGGTTCGACCCATAGCAACACCGCACCGAGCGCTATCTGGCCAACTTGGACTGAATAACACATCATAGATGTTCTAGGCAGAGTCTTGAAGTCGAAGTTTCTTTGGTCAGCAGTTACGTTTGCTCCGATATACATTTCTTATGACCGAACATCTGTACTCTGAAATGAGAATGATCACTCACAGTGACTTCTCCTCAATATTTCTTTACAAAAGACCCTCAAAAGAACTGCCATGTTTACACCACATCACATTCTCCGACGAACAAAAGCGGAACGATTGTATACAGACCCCAACACCCGACTGTATCTAGAAGATCCACAACCTGTCTCGCAAAGTTTGGAGTGGAGATTGGCGGAGCGCTATTGGCATCATCATGGAGCCACACCGTTTTCTGATGGCTCTGTTCCGTACATTGTGAACAACTCAGGTTGGGCTCCTCGAGCAGCCGCAGAGATGGTTCTGACAGCGGGGCGGGTTGTAGAAGGACCGTTGGTGGTCGTCGAGATTGGAGCGGGCAGTGGACTGTTTGCCAAGCAGGCCCTCGATCACATTCAAGAGGTGTCCACTCAGCAAGAACTCAACATTTATGATCGGTTGACCTGGATTTGTACGGATGGTTCGGCTTTGGCTGTAGACAAGTGGAGAAACCGAGAACAATTTTCTTGCCACAAAGACCATATTGTATGCCAAGTGTTGCAGGCAGAGGATTTCAACTCACTTGATACACCACAAGGTACGCTAATTGGAGTGATGATCAACTACGCACTCGACAGCCTACCCCTCGAAGTGGTCAATACAAATGGGGAACGATTGCACTTACAATCTCACATCTGTATTGAACAGTCCAATTTAGAACAATGGCTGGGATTGTCCTTCACAGAAATTCAGGACTGCATTCAAAGTTCAAATCCAGAATCGCTCGATGCTCTACTTCCAATGTTGGACTTTTTGGAAGTGACTGCCAGTTTTAAGTCTGGAGTGGTTCCATATGCAGATGCCGCTCTGTCTGCTGCACAAACCGATATCTCTATGGTTAATATTGGTGCCATCGAACTGTTGCAAGCCATTCATGAGCCGCTCTGTGATGGTGGCTTCATTCTGATCAATGATTATGGTCCCACGACACCAGAAGCCTTTTCCAATCAGCATTTTATTCATCGTTTTGGTGGAACAGCAACGGGTGGCATAAATTTCCTTCATTTGGACGGTTTATTTGCCAATCTGGGCAGTACTGTATTTATACCGAATGGCGATGACCATCGAACAATACACACTCGTATGTATGTCAGAGGACAGAGTGAGCACTTTGACACCCCATTCTCCAAGCAGTACAGCGATCCTCGATATGTTCAATCTGATCGGATTGGATTGTGGATCCGATCGTACATTGGGTCCGGTCAATACTCAGAGGCTCTAGAACTCTTTGAGCGTCATCTCAAGTGGTGTCCTACGGATTGGTTTCAACTTGCGCAGGCTGCACAGCTGCTCATGCAACAATTTGGACAGGTAGCAGAGGCAAGTGAACTCGCCTCGGAGGCCGTTCGGCTCAATCCATGGAGTTCGACACTGGTATGGAACATTTATGGATCGGCACTGTTCTCGAATGAAGACTACGATGGTGCGACCGATGCTTGGAATACAGCGATAGAGATTCATCCTGAGGATCCCAGTACATGGTTGAATTTTAGTTATCTGTATGTGCTTCGCGATCAAAAAGAACTGGCACTGCAGGCAATTGCCAAAGGACTGGCCTACGATCGCAACGGTCAACTGCGCTCCGCATTGTTGCACAAACAAGCAGAAATTATAGACGCAGGACTGCAATTTGAAGTGGCAAAGTTAGATCGTTCTGGACGAAGACATAGAACCCTTGTCGATGCTTTTAAAAGCGTGAACAAGTCTGAATGATACAACTCTGTAAACGGTCCTTGAGCAAATGATATACTATCCACATCAGCTGGAGGGATAGTATGTGGTTTGGGATGGTATTGTTTGGGGCGTGTCGCTCAGAGGATGTGTATAAAGAAGGGGTGGTTGATACTGCGGAAACGTTGTCCGATTCGGATGGGGATGGTTATTTCTCAGATGAAGATTGTGATGACAGTTCGAGTACCATTTATCCTGGTTCTGAAGAATTGTGTGACGGCGTAGACAACGATTGCGACGGCGACATCGACGAAGGGGTACTCAGTACATTTTACTTGGATGTCGATCAAGATGGCTTCGGTGATGATGCTGAAACACTGGAAGCATGTGATGTTCGTGAAGGCTATGTGGCCATTGGAAATGACTGTGATGATACCAATGCCGATGTTTTTCCCTCGGCTCCTGAAATCTGCGATGAAGTAGACAACGATTGCAATGAACTCATCGATGACAATGTGGGATCGATGTACTATCTAGATCAAGACATGGACGGGTTTGGTGTGGACTCTGAAACCTTTTTATTGTGTTCAGATACCGAGGGATTTGCCAGTACCGCTGGAGATTGCAATGATTTCAATCAGCTGGTGTATCCTGGTGCACCAGAGTTGTGTGATGAAATTGACAACGATTGCAATGAGGTTGTGGACGATGGTGGACTCTATACCTTCTACGCAGATGTGGATGAAGATGGATACGGAGATGCCGGTGACTTTATAGAATCTTGTTCCATTCCAGAAGGCTATGTGTTCAACAGTGAAGATTGTGATGATGCCGCTAGCAATATCAATCCGAGTGCCGAAGAAGTGTGCAACGGGATTGATGACAATTGCGATACGGTAAGCGATGAGGGAGTAGAAATCCTCTATTACGCAGACACCGACGCCGATGGCTTTGGAGATGCCAGCAACACGACCTACAATTGCAGCGAACCGTCTGGATATACGACCAACGACTTGGATTGTGATGATGGTAATGGTGCGGTGAATCCGAATGCTGCAGAGGTGTGCAACGGGATTGATGAGAACTGCAATGGGGTCGTAGATGAGGGTGTCGAGATAGCGTACTATTATGATGGTGATGCCGATGGATGGGGTGACAGTGCAACAATGGCACTCAGCTGCAGTGCACCCATTCAGCACGTTCTCCAAAATGGGGACTGCAACGATAGCGATCCAAGCATCTATCCCAGCAATCAAGAAGTATGCGACAGCCTCGATAATAATTGCAATGCACTGGTAGATGAGGGGGTGGAGAGTACCTTTTATTTTGACGATGATGGCGATGGATATGGGGATACCAACACATCGGTTATGGGATGTAACGCACCCACGGACTATACGTCTGTAGTGGGGGATTGTGATGATAGCAACAGCGACATTTTTCCGAGTGCTTCCCTAGGCTGTGATGGTATCGATTACGACTGCGACGGCATCATTGATAACGACGCTGATGGAGATGGATACTCAGATGTAGCCTGCGGCGGATTGGATTGTGATGATGCAGATGTGACGGTTTATGATGTTTGTATCGATGGAACAAGTTGTATTGATATCTTGACGCAGGGCGGAAGTACTGGCGATGGACTGTACGAGATTGATCCGGACGGTGTCGGTGGTGAGGATTCCTATTTTGCGTACTGTGACATGACCACCAACGGTGGAGGCTGGACCTTAGCAATGCGCTTTGACAATCCTTCGCAGTTTACATTCAACTCTCCCTATTGGACCAATGAAACGACACTCAATGAAACCGATACGGATCCCAATGGAACCACAGACGCCAAGTATGAGGCCTTCTCAACCCTTCAGGCAACCGCGATACAGGGTTGCATGACACGTGCCGGCAGCAGTGGATGTAAAATGTATGCGCTGACACAGCCACAAACGTTGTACAGTTTGTTTACGAATACACCCATTGGCTCTGACAGCAACAACAGTGGTGGATTGTTTTTCTCCGAAGCCGAAAGCGACAGCATGGAGTGGTTGACCATCATCGGTATTGGGCAAAGCGTCCTAACGACTCCGAACTGGAGCAATTACGTCAGGGTTGGTATCAACATCGATGATGACTTGAGCTGTTGTGACGCTCGCATTCGGTTTGGGTTGGCCCTCAACAATCAAACAGATGTCTATACGTTGAATGACACGGCCGGTTTTGGTGCGAGTTCCTATTATGATTGCTCTTCCTGTTCAGATCCGCTGACTTCAGATCACCCTTGGAGTGTTGGTGCTGGGTTTACCTCCGACAATGGTAACTATGACGCCTATGGAACCATTTGGATTCGTTAAATGGCTTGGTGTATGTATGGTAGATGCTTAGTAGAGCAGTCTATCTTTGATGAGATATTGTGCGTTGTATGCAGAATACGTTAGAAATTGACTGACGACAAAATGTGAACACATCTTCGTGAGGCTTTATGAAATACGACGTTTTCTTTTCCATTTCACAAACGCCAGTGGATGGGTATATGCCTGATGAACCAACGATGCTTCGGAATTTCTTTTCCCAAGTTCAGCTGGCGGATCGTTTGGGATACGGAACAGCGTGGGTTGCCCAAGCCCATTTGTCGACCGAAATTCAAAAGCGCAACAAGAAACCTGTGGTGCCTCATTTTCAAGGAGAAATTGGACTGTGTACAGATTTCTTTCAATTAGCTCATAAGGTTTTTGCTTGTACGAAGAATATTGAAGTCGGTTCCGCTGTGATGAGTCTAATGTGTAATGGTGGTCCGATTGGGATGGCGGAGCGCATTGGAAATTTTTGTACATTGCACGGACTCAATCCCGACGAACGTCGACGTTTGCACATTGGGTTTGCCACCGGTCGTTTTGAGTTTATGGGTCGTCCCTATGGTTTTGTGCCTCGAGATGCTGTCGAGGAGGCGGCGTGGCCGGCGTTAAAGGGGCAGATTTTCTTAGAAGCAACCGATGTGTTCCTTCGACTATTGAGGGGAGAGGTCTTGTCGAGTAATGATACATATGAAACAGTGTTGACTCGCAAAAACTTCCGTTCTGATGGAGACTGGGAACGTGTTCAACAAACGGCTCATGAGACCTATGGTTTGCCCGCGGATACTCCAGAAGTTCCGATTTGCAAGCGGTATGTATTTGAGGAAATTAAGACCATTCCACAAGACTGGGACCGCTCTTTGTTGTCGCTGATCGTTGGTTCACATGACCCAGCGGCTCAGCAGCGGTGCAACAAATGGATGCCGACAAAGGTCTTCAACCTCTCCATCACCAATGATGAAATTATCAACAAGACCCACGCTCGAATGGCGGACTGCTTTCATGATTCTGGTGGCGAGTGGAAGAGAGAGTACATGCCTCGCACAGCGATGGTGTTCTTACATGATGACGACAGCAACAGCGTAGAGGAAAATGATGCGGCAGCGCATGCACACGCCACCAAAGCACTGTCCGCATACTGGCAAGCATTGCAGGGGACTCTGGATCCATCGAAAGTGGAAAAGGCAGCCAACAATGCACTCGTTGGGTCACCAGAGACCATCGCCAAGCAAATTGTAGAGCGCTATCATCCAGAGGATAGATTGATGCTGTGGTTTGACTTTTTCAACCACGACAATGCTCACGTTTCGATGATGATGGAACAGTTTCAAGCCAAAGTGGCTCCACTTGTAAAGAGCAGTCTATCGGGAGACGAGTAATATTATGACCACGAATAAACCCGGAGAGTTTAAGTATCCATCGTCTCCTCTTGGAGAGGTGGAAGACGGAATTCCAACAGGGCGCGATGTCCCTTGGGAGCCACTTGTTGATTACAGGCGAGCAGGGGTCTCTGAAACGACGATTCACGGTGCTGTTGGTTGGGCTCACGGCAATGAAGTAATTCATCAGTTCGGTGGCAATGTGCTCTGTTACGGCCGATCGATGATGAAACCCTTTATGATGCGTGTATTTTCAGACGTATTGCAAGATTTGGAACCTGAACAGCACGCCATTTCATTGGCTTCTCACAATGGTACTCCGGAGCACGTTGCGGCAGCTCAGTCTTTGTTGACGCGTGACGAATGGGGGATGATGCAAACGCCTCTCGACGTACCGTTGATACAGTTTGGTCGTCAGGTTCGTCGTCCTAGGCGATGGTACCACTGCTGTTCAGGAGAACATGCGGCAATTGTACGAGGGTGTCGAGAGAAAGGATGGTCTAGAGTGGGGTATACGGTTCCGACTCATCCGTTTTTCCAAGGGTATCTAGCTGAGTTGCAGAAGATTTTGGGAGCGGATTGGCAACCCACTCGAGTTGGTCGAGATGGATGTGGCCTGCCAACCGTCTCGAACACAGTCAGTGAACTTGCTCTGTGTATGGCATCATTGGTACAGCAGAGAGAAGACGAGTGGATATGGGATGCGATGGTGCAATATCCGGATTTGATTGGTGGATTCAATCGTCTGGACAGCACGATCATCAAAACAGGTGGTGGTCAGGTGATCGCGAAGGAAGGAGCAGATGGTCTTCTTGGTCTTGGTATCGTTCATCCCGACTATCCCAAAGGTCTTGGAGTGGTGATTAAAATAGCCCACGGTTGGAACGCTCAAGCAACTTGGTATGTTGCTCGAGCGGTACTGGGGGTGTTGGGTATTGATCTGCGAAATCCCTATGCACTGCATCGTCAAAAGGCCTTCTTGGTCTCGGGCATCGTTCCAGATAGGTATTTGTCTAAATTGGAAGAAGTCAAAACTTGGGATGAATGGGACCCCAATAAAGATACATACGACTATCGATGGGTTCAGTACCCGATGAGATGAACGCTAAGAATAACGGTGTGAATTTCTGCTTCGTGTCTTGCCAATATGGTCGATACTTCATACATAATTGATGTACATGTAGATCCGCATTAAGGAGGCTTCTATGTCCAATACCATTGCTCAATCGGTCGTAGATCTGCTTCCAGATAGTCCTGCGATTCTCTGTAATTGGATTGGTGGAGAGCCTGTAGATCCAGAGGGGAACGCGTATTTGAAGAACATTCACCCACCTACAGGGAGAGTGTTGTCGAAGATCCCTCGTTCTCAGGAATTGGATATTCATGCGGCACTTCGATGTGCACAGGCTGTACAAAAGGAATGGAAACGGACTTCGTATTCAGAACGCGCAGATTTGCTCGATGCGATTGCAAATCGATTGGAAGAGCGTAAAGATGAGTTCGCTCAGGCTGAATCCTTGGACACGGGAAAGCCATTTCACATTGCTAAGAATGTTGATATTTCGCGCGCCATCTCCAATTTTCGGTTCTTTTCTGGAGCGATTCGTCACGATGAAACGGGCTGTCATATGATGGCCGATGCGATCAACTATACCATTCGGAAACCAGTCGGTGTCGTAGCGCTCATCACGCCTTGGAATCTACCACTGTATCTTCTCAGTTGGAAACTTGCCCCCGCGATCGCAATGGGCAATACCATCGTTGCCAAGCCTTCTGAATTGACTCCAACCACAGCAACATTACTCGCCGAAGTCTTTAATGAGGTCGGAGCTCCAAAGGGATTGTACAATGTGGTTCACGGGCGAGGAATGGAAGCGGGAACGGCTTTGACCAATCATCCAATTGTGAAAGCGATATCCTTTACGGGCGGAACTCAAACGGGGCGGTATGTATCTCAGTCAGGAGCCGAACAGTTTAAGAAAATGTCATTGGAAATGGGCGGGAAGAACGCCGCACTCGTCTTTGAAGATGCTGATATGGATCGTACTGTCAAAGGCATTGCCAGGGCAAGTTTTCTCAATCAAGGTCAAATATGTCTGTGCGCGTCTAGAATCTTGGTTCAACGATCTGTGTACGACTCTTTTCTTGATAGGCTTGTAGAGGTCGTGAAAGGATTGAAGGTTGGAGATCCTCAACAGAGTACCAGTGACTTGGGTTCCTTGATATCCAATGAGCATCAGCAGAAGGTGATGGGTTTTGTAAAATCGGCCCAAAAAGATGGGGGCCGTGTCCTATGTGGAGGAGAAATACCGGAGATGTCCGGAGAGCTCTGTGACGGTGCGTGGTTCAGCCCAACGGTCATTGTAGATGTCCCGACCAGCTCTAAGATTTCGATGGAGGAGGTCTTTGGCCCAGTGGTTGTCGTGCACCCGTTTGACACAGAAGAAGAAGCCATCGAGATAGCCAATGGAACTCAATATGGTCTGGCTTCGACAATCTGGACGCAGAATCTGGAGCGTGCACATCGAGTCGCAATGGACATGGATACCGGTCTCGTTTGGGTAAACACATGGCTCCATCGAGATTTACGGACACCATTTGGTGGAATGAAAAACAGCGGGATCGGCCGAGAAGGGGGCCATTACTCGTTAGATTTTTACAGCAATCCACAGAATATCTGTATTTCGTTGCCCAGATAAGGTGCGGGGGCAAAAATATAGGTGTAAGTATCGCTGTATAATCGACCGAAACTTTTAATATTGTTCGTTTATTGGGCAGATGAACCATATTGGAGGAAAAATGTCTACACATCATACACTCATACTCTCAACGCCAAATAGTTTGACACCAGCCACTTGGAACCAGTTGTTTGAAGATGCTGGAGGTTCTATGAATTTGGCTTGGACGGATTTTGAACCATCAGAGATTCTAGAAGAATCAGATAACAAGAGGGCGGTGTTCTTTTGGACCAGTGGTGGAGAGATGGATCATTGGGCACAAAGATTGTATGAGGGACTGCAAAAGTATGATCCGACTTCCAGTGTGGAATACTTTTTCGATATGACTGGAGAAATGCATGGGTATTGGCAAAATGGTGTACTGAAAGTGGAACCGTATAGTCCCTTTTATGAGGTGGTTTTAACTGAGTACACACCCCTAAATAACATTGTGCACAACGAGGAGGAGAATTTCTTCAGTGTGGTGTACGGGGAAGACGTGATTCTTTTGACGTACACACTCCCATCTACAATTTCGACCCACACTTCAGATTTTAGCGAACTGAAAAGAGGCATCAGATTTGATTGTCAAACACCGGAGGGACAGTCTCTGTGGGTGATTTTATACGAGGGGCAGTACTACTCTGAAGACATAGAGCATGGGCAGATTTAAGTGTGCTCTGGTTTAAGTTTGATTTTGGATGGCTCTGAGCAGCATAAAGACAACTTTTCCACAGGCTTGATCGGTCACTTGGTCGCGTGTTCCATTGAATGTGCAATGTGCATGGTGACTTTTGCCAAGTCCGTGTACCGCGATGTGGACAGTACCGACAGGCTTTTCGACAGATCCACCACCCGGACCTGCGATTCCGGTGATCCCCATACCCCAAGTCGCACCTGAACGCTCTTGTATACCGCGTGCCAAGTCAATGGCGACTTGTTTACAGACGGCTCCTTGAGTGTTGATGAGGTCCATCGATACCCCGCAGTATTTATTCTTGGCTTCGTTGGAGTAGACGATGATCCCTTCTTGATAGTATCCAGAAGAACCAGAAATGGATGTGAACCAAGAAGAAAGTTTGCCAGCCGTACAGCTCTCTGCAGTCGCAATCATCTCTTCTCGAGTCCACAACTGTTCGGCAACCACTTCGATTAAAGAGCGTTTCTTACTTCCAATGTCAAAGACGTAATCGCCGATTTTTTCAGAGATGAGCATTTGCAGTTGTGTACGCTGAGTGTCTGCAGGATAGAGGGTCAGCCAGTTTCCGCGTCGCGTGGCGTGAAAGGCGTGCTCGGGGAGATCAATCTCTCTGAGTTTATACAGGATGTGGCTTTCAGCGATTCCAAACGTGGCAAATACAAGGGGCTGAGCCTGTTGGATGAGGGTTGGAAAAGCCAGTGGAATCATCTCGTAGAGTTCTATTGGTACGCCCGGAAAAACGTAGATTGAACCCCCTGAAGTATCCAGTCGATATCCACAGGCTGCTCCAAGTGGATTGTCAATGTATTCGGCTCCTTTTGGCAACAGAGTCATTTTGCTGGTGTTGTCTGGCATCACTCTATTGCGTTTTGCATAGTGGGCCTGAAGTTCTGCAAGAGCCGTTTCGTGTTGCTCTAAGTCTAGTCCGAAAGCCTCAGCAAGACTTTCATTGCTTAGATCATCATCGGTTGGACCAATCCCACCAGTTGAGATGACGACGTCGTATTCCGCAGCGAGTCTTTGATACGTCGCAATCAAGTGTTGTTTATTGTCGCCAATGGTGACGTGTTCGACGATATCATACTGGGAGTTGGAAAAGTACGTGCTGAGCCAGCGTGCATTGGTGTTTTGTATCGAACCGTCTAAGATTTCAGAACCTTGGGACAGAATACAGGTGCGTAGAGTAGACATGTGATCTCGAGGAAAAGTCAAAAGAGTGGGGTTATCGTCCAAAATGTTGAACGGTCAATCGAACGCGTTCACAGACTTCATTTGGCATGGTTTGAAGCTTCCAACCCCATTGTTTGTCTGCTTGACCCGGTGTATTCATACGACCTGAAGCATCCAAGTCGATAAAATCTTGCATGGGAATGATGACCCAGCGTGCTTTGGATGAGAGAGCCAAACTCAGCATCGACCAGTTGGGCTGGGTACCATCGCTTTTTGTGTACTCTAAGAAACGGTTGCGCTCATAATCAGGCGCCTCTTCAAACCATCCGATTGTCGTATTGTTATCATGAGTTCCCGTATAAACAACCCAGTTCTCTTTTTCTATATTTTTAGGCAGATAAGGGTTATTTTCATTACCATCGAATGCAAATTGTAAAATCTTCATACCAGGTAATTCATAATTATCCCTTAAAATCTCTACAT
>CALDQI010000480.1:0-4384 GCA_937911635.1 uncultured Pseudomonadota bacterium
AGAACGCAACTTGAACCGGAGCGAGAACCAAGAACAAGAGCCGGGAGGCTAACGATGAAACAGGCATCCTTCGCGAAAAGACGAGACTTTGAACGGTGCGTGAGAGAGACTTGGAATCCAAGCGTTTGCATTTGAATCCGCAGTTGGAGCTGACTTTGCTAAGATCTTGTTTAAAACAGTGACACATCGACCTGAATATTCATTGGCGACCAAACAATGATCTGTCGCAATCTTGTAATTGTTTGTATCTCTTTCTAAGAAGTGCTCAGCTGCTTTGAAGTGACACTCCCATCGCCATCGAATGTAGTTTGAAGGTATTGCCTCACAATATCGCGCAACTTCTAGTGAATTACCGGTGTTCACCATGTCCATGGCCTTGCGATGAAGACAGCTTCGTCGATCGACTTCTTCAGTACATTGGTCTGTATAGGGTGTGACAGAGCGCAAGTGACTGTCTCGTACCAAGGGTAGGAGAACCATTGAGGCTTTAGGACCCGTGGCAGTTCTCTTTGGTATGCTTTGAGGAGGACGAATGTTTCCTTTTGCGTATAAGTGTGGTCTCGCTGCAGAGGTGAGACAGCGATCTTTCAAATTGGCATCGTGTAGTTCTTTGCACAGCTGTTGTATACGGCCAGGATGTTTGGTCTGCAAACGTTCAATCTGTAGATATCTTTCTTCGGGGTGTTCAATCAGATTGATCCATTTAGCGGCTATTGGGTCATCCACTCGAAAGACGGAGTCTATTATGAGTGAGCGACATTCTGTGTCTGTACACTCTGTCCACTGGTTCCAATTGTCTTGTGTTGACCAGTTAGGCTTTGGGGGCATTTGATCAGAGCACCCTTGAAACAATATGAATAGAAGTGAGATCATCGGTACCTTCAATCGCGCAGTGTGCATGCTAATTTATACAAGTCATTGGTACAGTCATATGCTCATTGTACACTTAAATCCAGTATCAACATGTACTAAGATAGAATCTTCAATGATAAGCCGTTATTGACTACACAGAGGAAAACGTTGTCCATCATTAAAAAAATCATCTTTACCATCATTTTGACCCTCCTTTCAATCGTTGCGGTCAACGCTTTATGCGCACTGGGAGAGCGAACCGCTTACGGTGCTAGATGGGCTGGAGACCGTCCAGAGGGTTTGTACATTCATCAGAATGGAGAGCGCCCAAGGTTGGCTCCAAATGCAGTGCTCTCAGGCTGGTTGTATGACATCCGCATCAATTCACTTGGATTCAGAGGTCGAGAATTGGATATTCAAGATCGCAAACCAAAGGACACCGTTCGAATTTGGGCAATTGGGGGTTCAACTACGTTTGACATCTTTGCCAGCAACAACGAAGAAACCTGGCCAAGTCTTTTGGAACAATACTTACAAGAAGCACATCCCAACTTGACCATCGAAGTCATCAATGCTGGTGTTCCTGGTGAAGTGTATTGGGGTTCCAAAACCGATTTCGAAAATTACCATTCTAAGATGGAATCAGAGTTTATCCTTCTCTATCATGGTCCAAATGACTTGAGGCAAGTGTCTACCACGCCGATGCATAGCCATGGTGCCCATAAAACTCACCAGATCGGACCAGCAAACCCAGGGTTTCACAGCTTGCTGTCCAATCAAGAGTGGGCTCTGATGAGGGTGCTTCGAAGAACCGTACAGCCGCTCCAGCCGTTGCAACCTCACTGGGAAGACAAGCACATTACGCAAAACATGATCAATGATTTGCAAAATCGTGCCCAGCAAATGATTCAATCCGCGCAGCATCGACGCGTCCAGCCCATTTTGGCGACCCATGCACTTCGTGCGCAGCCGGGGGATACTGGGGATGTTGCTCGTACTCGAGTCGCTGAATCTGCACAATTACTACAGATGATGCCGGAAGAGGTCATCGAAGGGTTTGATGCTTACAACGATATGATGAAGAAGCTGGCGAAACAGCGTAATCTACCATTGGCAGACATTCGTTCAGTCGTAGGTCCCGAAAGCGAAAACTGGGGGGATGCCACGCACTTTCGTTTGAGTGGTTCCGAACTGGCGGCAAAAGAGTTCTTTGCCGTGATTTCACCGTTGTTGGAGAAACGATAACAGATCGTTCCGTTCTGCGGTCGTTACCACAACAACCAGACGCCGTTTTCGGTGAGGACCCAGACTTGTTCTTGATCGAGCACCAAGTCCTTGATCTTTGGTGGGTCCGGTTCCGGCAAGTGCCACCATCTTGTAGACCCATTCACTCCAATCAACCCGATGGTACCATCTTCCCCTGCCATCCAGCACCCACCTGTACCATCTCCGATGACCGACACAATCTCGACGTTTTGGTCTTGAAATCCAAGGGGGTTCTCCCACATTTTGTCTCCTTTACGACCTTTCCACAGTCTGAAGAGTCCATCCTCTGTCCCGACGCAAAGGGTCAAACCAGACGGTGAGATACTGGTGGCTGGAGAGGGAGTGGCATACTCGCGAGTGGTTGTTGGCGTGACGTGATGAATACCAGTGTCTGTACGAAACCACATGGTTCGTCCATCGCTGGCGATTTCTTGGATACCTTCACGTTCAAGTTCTTGAGTGAAATCAGTATCGCTGAGTTTATAGAGTCCATCCTCTGCTGCCAGCCATGTGTTTCCGAGCCACTCTGTGATCCCAACTAGATGACTGGATATTTCATGAGTTTTGGTTAGCGCCTCATTTTGAATCTGAAGAGCTCTGTCGTATGACCATATCCAAATCCCATTCTCGTCTTGGTGTAATTGGGCTTCGGTCAGACGATCCTCTAGCAGATCCAGTGGTAACGTTTTTCCTTGAATGCTCATCGGAATAAATCGTTGGTCGAGTGAGGCAAGCAAACCATATTCTTCGGTCGGCAATAGACTGTATATCGTTTGAGTGGTTGACCAGGGGGTTTGACTCACACCGCTGGACTCCTTCTCTCCAGGTTTGAAGGCAGACAATCCACGTGAGGTTCCCACCCAGACTTTGTCTTGATAATCGGCAAGGGTGTACATCGTTGATGAGCCAACCAATTCACCTTGCAACGAATCATCCTGAGTTGGTTCATCAGGCACAGACCAAACCTGATTTTGGCCTGCCAGGTATACTCGTTCTCCAACCTGCAAGATGTCGTTAATACGTTCATCCGAGAGGATTGTGGTTCCTTCTTTGGTGCTTTGAACCAGTCCTTTGGTTTCGGTGGCCATCCACAGAGCATCACCGACTTGTGCCAGTGCATCGACATTGCCTGGCCAGTCTTGAGTCGAAACAGTGCCTTTGTCGTCAATGAACGTAATGCCTTCATAGCCAACCGCTGTTTTGCTTCCGTCAGTCAGTAATGAAAATACAGACCAAGCAGGTAATAGGTGATCTAGAGTATGCCCCGAAAGCCGATCCAGTCCTTGATAGGTTCCAATATACACAACACCATCTTTTGAATCTAGGGTTTGGACATAGGGGTCCACCAGTTCATCGTCCCATACTTGCAGGACCTTACCGTCGTAAATTTTGGTCAGCCCTGTAGCCATACCCACCCACGTGACGTCATCATCTACAGAGACACTGAGTACTCGATCATCAGGCAGTCCATCCCACCGTGTCCAAGTGCGGATGTGTTGACCTTTGTTGTTGGTGTGAATTTGAATCAGTCCGCCGACGTAGGTGGCCCCCCAGAGGTCGGATGGCTTGTCAGTGCTCTCATCCGTATCCAGATCCAGAACGATGGAGGACAGCATTGCGTTGGGGTCGGACAATCTTGCCAAGTCGGTTGGGCTGTAAAATCGATTTGCAGACAGTGGACTGGAGCTGCGGGCACCTCCTTCCAACCGAATGCGAAATACAGAATCTCGTGGGAGTTCGTTGGAGATCCATCCGAGAGGGACATCCGTTGCCAACGTTTTCCATCGTAGTCTCCCTCGGATTTCAATCGTGGCTGTCAGACCCACATCGTCCCACCAAAATCGGAATCGCCGTTCTAGAGCATAGAGATCTGCAAGTTCAGCAGGCGGTTCAATGACCACGCGGGTATGGGTGGGACGTCCCCATGGGTCTAGACTGTCATTCAGTGGTGCGGCAAGGGCGGTGGACATGAATAAAGAAGTCAGCATGGTTTAAACACCATCATGTAAGACACCTTCGCCACCGATGATGAAGTCTGCGAGCCAAGGTTCTGTGATGGATTTGGCTTCTTCTGGTGTGCCGACAAAGGCGATGTGTTGGTCGTGTAGCATGGCAATCCGGTCTGCAATGGTGAACACAGAAGGCATTTCATGGGTCACCACCATACTAGTGACATTCAATCGTTCTTGTAGGTTCCGAATGAGACCATTAATTCTTCGAATGCTAATTGGATCGAGTCCAGTTGTCGGTTCGTCATATAGCAATA
>CALDQI010000481.1:0-4384 GCA_937911635.1 uncultured Pseudomonadota bacterium
TTCAAGGATAATATTTTGAAAGAGTGTAAAGAAAAGTTTTATGATAAGAATTTCGTTAATAAGCTTGATACAAACAATTATTTAATTGGTTTTAAAAATGGAGTTTATGATTTACAGTCAGGTGAATTAAGAGATGGAAGACCAGATGATTATTTGGAAATGAGTACTGAAATTGATAAAATAGATTTTGAAGAATCAAATGAAAACTATGAGGAAATGCAGAACTTTATTAATACAATTTTTGTAGATGAAGAAGTGAGAGAATATTTTATGCTATTTTTGGCTTCATGCTTACAAGGACATAATGCTGAAGAAAAATTTAGAATTTGGACGGGTTCCGGTTCGAATGGCAAGTCGAAATTAATTGAATTGTTTGTTAGCTGTATGGGAAGTTATTCAATTAAATTTCCTATTACTTTATTGACAGGAAAGAGAGCAGCATCAAATTCATGTAATAATAAACGTGATTCACCTCTTCGTTGATATAGGCGAGAGTCATTTGGATTGATATCAATAGCCTCGCCAAATGAATGCTCCGACCATCGATTGCTCCCTTTTACTTTTCGACAATTGAACGCCGAGGAGTTGTTGTCTGCCATGCTATTTTCATCACTACCGCGATACTCCACTGCCGGCTTCATCGAGTGAATTGGGAATCGCTGTAGATACAGATCTTGAAAGATGGCTGCAGCCTCTGTGACCACCCTTTTTGTCAGCACGATCTCACCCCATTGAACGGCACCAGCGTCCGTCCAGTGTAACATGCGTAGTAACCGAAGATCTTCTAGTGACGTTGGGCACTCTTCTGTCCAAGTGTGTTGCTGCATCGCCTCAGACATGAGATGCGGGATTTCAAGGATTTCATATATGTACTGTGGACCACACTCTTCTTTTAATTCTGTCCCCATCCAACATTGACACGACGGAACCCTATCTAGACATGTCTCAAGGTTTACAGGCTCTTTAAGCAACACACCTTCCTTAGGCCACGGCAAGGGCTCGTACTTCGGCATCTCAACCACCACATTGTCGGACAAGGGTTCTGGTTGTTGTGGAGATGAAGATTGGCAGGCAAGGATAAAGAGCAACATGAAAAAAATACGGTTGAATAGTCGATTTTTCAAAGAGAATGGGATGTATTTAAAAGTCCAGTCAATTATGTAGTATCACATCAATACTGTCAACTGAGAAATTGATTCTATCATGTGAAGGTCAATCATGAAGACACGGCTCACTGAACCTCACTCGTAGAAATACGGCGAAGCGGTGTTTTCCGTAGAGATTGTGATATAATCGAACTTTAAGGAAAGAATTTTATGAATACAACTCTGCAAAGTGGCGATCCCATCGCCGATGGCAAATACATCATCGATAGTGAACTCGGTGAAGGTGGTCTCGCTGTCGTGTATAAAGTCCGGCATGCAACATTGGACACCCCATTCGCCGTCAAAATTCTTAAGGTGACCTTACCATCTTTACAAGAGCGACTCATCATCGAAGGACAGCTGCAAGCCTCTTTACAACATCCCAACGTTGTCAAAGTAACGGACGTTGTCAAAGTAGATGGATTTCCTGCCCTCGTAATGGAATTCATCGACGGAATTGCGATGGATGACTATTTGAACGAGGAAAAGCCGTCGACTCAATATGCCGAAGAATTATTTTTGCAGATTTTAGACGCGGTTGAAGAGGCTCATGAACGGGGAATTATCCATCGGGATTTGAAGCCTGCAAATGTAATGATGCAACGTACGCGCAACAAGATGATTCCGAAAGTCTGTGACTTCGGACTTGGAAAGAATCTCGCTAAGGAAGGCCAGACTCGCACAGGTCAGCAAATGGGTACGCCAGCGTATATGGCTCCCGAACAAATTCGCAGCACCAAAGATGTAGACCAGCGAGCAGACATCTTCTCTTTGGGCGCTATCCTATATGAACTACTAACAGGACACCGAGCCTTCCGAGCATCCAACACACTGGATCTCTTGAATGCGGTAGCCAGTCAACCGCATCCAACACCGAGACTCTACATCTCTGATCTAGAAGATCGCTATATACAAGCCATCGACGGTGCATTGACCAAGAATGCACAGTTTCGAATTCCGGATTGTGCAACGTTTCGACGTGTGCTTCTCGGAGAGGAAGAATGGCTGGTCGGTCGTCCCTCGACAGATGACGGGCAAGGTGGCGATACATTGATGTCTCTTGGATTGGACTTAATGGGTGAAGGAACAGCACAGTCCGATACTGCAATGGGGTTTGTCGACGATATGGCAGCCGCTCCACAGCTTTCCTCTTTGGTTGCCGAGCGTCGTGTACATCATGCCCCCAACAGTCCAAACAGTACGGTCGTTCAAAGCAATCCAAATGCTCATATTGCAACATCTCAAGATACCGATCTGTCAGAACCCTCTGAGTCAAAATTTTCAGCGGGTGTCCTACTTGGAGGTCTCCTAGTGATAGCGGCCTTGGCTGTCTTCTCAGTTTTGTTAATACAAGGAGATGAACCCACTGAAACCGATCAACAGAAAGATGTGACTGTCAAAATAGAGAATCCAGTTGAACAAGTTGAACAAAAGGTTCAAGAGGTGACTGTCGATAAAGCAGCTCCAAAGGTCATGAATGAGACCAAACAAGACAGTGACGACTCCAAATCGACTGTAGATCCGGTGAAGAAGCAGGAATCTCAAAAAAAACCAAAGAAGCCGACCACCGCCACCAAACCTTCCAAGCCAAAGACTACCACACCAACTGCGAAACCCAAACCGAAGACGCAGCCTACAAAGACAGTCGCCCCCGAACCAGCCAAACCAGTCATCAGCAAGCCCGAAGTTCAACCTGTAGAAGCGACCAAACCCGCCGTGGAAGCAGCATCAGGACCTACTGGTAAGATTGTGTTCGAAAAGCAAGGTTCAGTAGATTCAATCTACCTAGTTGCGAGCAATGGTAAAAAATACAAATCAGGAAACAAGGTTCCTGTTGGAAGCTATACGATCAAAATCAAATGTGGTGGCAATACCAGTGACGCTGGAAAACACTCCGTAAAGGAAAATAAGACGTCAACGTATGCCTGCAACTGCATGATGAAAAGCTGCCAATCGAAGTAATGCCTGTTCTGACGTGGCAAAACAAACATCACCCTACGACGCCGGCTCAAGAAGCCAAAATTTTGGAGGAATGGAATCCATCACCCCATCCTCATCAAGTATCGTGTACGGACAATCGTACGTGGTTGGCAAACGCCATCAACGAAAGGCAACAGTTTGACCTGATCTACATGGATCCACCCTTCTGCTCTGGTGCGAACTATATGCAGACCATAGCTGTGAATGGCGTTCGACACGAAGTGGACGGATTTGGAGATATCTTTACCGTCGATGTATACCTACAATTTATCTATGAACGGATTGTTCTATTGAAATCGGTCCTTAGTCCAACAGGCTCCATCTTTGTTCATTGTGACCATCAACAAAGTCACAATATCCGCTCCATCTTAGATGAGGTTTTCGGGGCAAAACAATTTCGAAATGAAATCATCTGGCATTACACGGGCGGTGGTCGATCAAAAAAATACTTCTCGAGGAAACACGACAGCATCTTCTGGTACAGTCACAGTGACAAGTGGACCTTCAATACGGAGAACATTCGCATCCCTTATAAGGCAACCTCTGGTTTTGCGAAAGCAGGAATCACCAGTAAGTCGGGTAAAAAATACATGCCCAATCCCAATGGAACACTCCCCGATGACACTTGGGACATCCCGATGCTGAACCCTCTCGCCAAAGAACGTACAGGGTACCCTACTCAAAAGCCCCTTTCACTACTGGAGAGGATTGTGCTCGCCTGCTCCAATACTGGAGACCGAGTATTGGATCCTTTTTTGGGGTCTGGCACCACGGGTATTGCAGCCATTCAGCATGGACGACAGTTTGTCGGGTTGGATCAAAACTGGAATTCCATCCATCTAATGAGACGTCGACTGCTTGAAATAGGGACTTCATTTACCATTAGTCATTCTACTCCGATTGATGGCGCAATGGAATCCATCACACTGCACCAGTCTGGTCACATATGGACTGTTGAAGGTTCGGAGCCCATTCAATATGCCTATGCTCAACGAAAGGATGGTACGTGGAGTGATGAACTGTCCATTCGAGATACGAAAACCATTCGAGTCATTGGAATCAAAGGGGGTATCTCTGACTTTATTGTTCCAGATGCTGCAGAGATCAAATCTACAACCCTATTCCGAACACCGTAAACGGTACAAGAACAGCGTACTCATTGCTCGATGGTCAGTACAGGAAAACAGACGACATTAAAACTTATCGTTTGTTCCACTTCACATTTGGTATATCTGGTGGTACATCAGACGTGACGATGT
>CALDQI010000482.1:0-4417 GCA_937911635.1 uncultured Pseudomonadota bacterium
AAATATTTCCACTGAGTTCCACCCGATTCCCTGCCACTCCCCCAAACGGATCGGGATTGTCGGGCATTCCTTTTGGTTGCTCGCCACTCTGTTCTGGTGCAACGTCTTGATGGACGGGCGCAGCGCCTCTGGCACCGACCACCAAAACCAGTTCCACACCTTCAACATCTGCAGCCTGAACAGATATGGTGGTCTGTGCAAAAGGATCAGAAGCATTGGGACCATCTGAGTCGATATCTTGAAAAGCCTGCAATTCCAATGACCCCAAATCTTTTGGCACAGCAATTTTAAAGTCGCCTGGTCTCTCAAGCAATATCTTCCCTTTGCCAGACATTCCTCCCGGGGCTGAAGGATCTGGAACTCGAATATCAATATCAATCGCCATATCGTCGTCTGAAGTGACCGTTCCCGACACCCAAACTTTCTCTGTTTTAACACTCGAGAAGGGCATACTCGATCCACCACCTTGATCCGCTGTACCCCTAGCTTCTTCAACAGCAGCATAAAAACGGGGATCTAGAGGTATCTCTTCGCCGGTGACACGTTCGAGTAAACACCCGGCGTGAACACCACTAATCAGGAACATCAACATAGAGACAAAGCGACGTAGCATTCATACTCCCATCTGTGTAGAATACCACATCCACGTACGTTCTAAACCGTCACGGAGCAAGGTTCGAGCTGTCCAACCACATTCGGTTGCCATCTTCGAGACTTTCATTACCTTCAGAAGCTGGCCATCTGGTTTCGTCTCATCAAACACCAGGTTCAATTCCGGATTGATGATATCTATCATCAACTGCGCCAATTCGTGGATTGGTGTGGAAATCCCAGTTCCAACATTGTAAAAACCGCCCGCTTGCCCACGCAATGTTGAAACGATTCCTTCGATAGCATCGTCAATAAACAAAAATTCTCGTTCAGCAGTTCCAGTTCCCCACACGCTCAATTCCGTTCTACTAGACTTTGCACGAAGCATTAAGTCAGCAATGACGTGGGCTCTCTCTGGAGACAAATGATCTCCCGGACCATATAAGTTTGCCAATATAGGAAAAACACAATGAAACCCATACTGTTTCGAGTAGGCTTTCCCCATATCCATCATCGCTCTTTTTGACAGTGCATAGGGTCCATTGAATGGTTCTGGATAGCCTCCCCAAACAGCTGCTTCATCATAGGGAATCTGACCGTGTTTTGGGTACACACATGCAGAAGATACCCCAACGAATGACTGGGCACCTACATTAAACGCGGCATCCAAAACATTTAAATTGATTCGATAATTGTCCAATCCTGAATCCACTGGATGATCTTTCATCCAGCCAATTCCCCCACCTTGAACAGCACAATGAAAAACGATATCTGGTTGAATTCGTGCAAACTGTTCCATCGTCTGATTTGCATCCCTCAAATCACAATCCTGAGAGGACAACCCAACAGTACTGGCACCCTGCTCATTCAGCCAAGTACACAACGCGGAACCTAAAAATCCAGTCGCCCCCGTTACCAAAACCCTCTTTTTTTCGACCAAACTCCGCATGTACATCACACGTTTGAATATGGATTTTTGATCGGCAACAGAGGCAACGCATGAACCAATTCGTCTAGACCTCTTTGAATATCTACCTCTGTGTGATAGCCAGTGTTTCTAATACGTGAGTAATCCACTTCATAATCTCTTTTGTCGGCATCGGTTCCAATCTCGGCAAAATGAACCAAAAAGTCCAGTCTTTCTTTTAAGAGCAATACAATGTCTTCTTTGGTGTAATTGAGAGCTTCACTACCAACATTGAACACCTTGTGACCCTGACAATTTTCTGGAAGGACAACGTGAACGATCGCTCGAGCGATATCATGCACATGAATAAAGGTGCGACGAAAATGTTTTTCATAGACAACCAGATACTTTTGATGGATCGCTTGCCAGGCAAAGTCATTGATGAGCAAATCCAATCGAAGTCTTGGGGCTATTCCAAAAGCGGTCGCAAATCGAAGAGATACGGAATTAGAAGCGTCAAGCATCATCGCCTCTGCTTCTGTTTTCGTTCTCCCATACAAAGAAAGGGGATTGAGAGGAGTACTTTCCGTACAAATCCCTTCTACTTCACCATAATTCGACCCGGTGGAGGCATACACCAACCGTACGCCAGCCGGTGCACAGTCCAATAGGTTTCGGGTTCCATCCACATTGACCTCTTGAGCCTCCCGTGGCATTTTCTTGCACAAAGGATACCCAACCAACGCAGCCAAATGAATAATCGCATCTGCATCTTGCAGCTCTCTTTTGAGAGATGATTTGTCTCGGACATCTACATTGACAAAGGAGAAATTTGGATTGATAAAATATGGCAGCAAGGTCTTGCCACCAAAAAACAAGTTGTCTAAAACATGTACATGATGACCTTGCTTTAAGAGCATGGGAATGAGCATTGAACCGATATATCCTGCCCCACCGGTAATCGTTATTTTCATAGTGCATCCATTTTTGATCTTTGACTTGCCTGATTTTTAAAGTTCAAATCAATTTGAACTCTGTATCATATCGAGTTAAAGGTAGAGTATGACTATCATAGAGACCACAAAAAATCATTTCCTTGAAAAGTTTGAACAACACATTGATGAAGTTTTGACGTGGGATGAACAAACCTCTCATTCTGCAGAACCGACACTTTTTGCGGCTGCTCGGCATTTGTGTCTGGCCAGAGGTGGAAAGCGTGCTCGTCCCAAGCTGGTGTATTTCTTTGCGAAGGGGCTGGGTTTATTTCAACCCGAAGTATTGGATATCGCCGTCACGGCAGAGTTCATCCACAACGCAAGCTTGCTTCATGATGATGTCATAGACTCTGGTGAGTTGAGGCGTGGACAACCCACAGTCAATGTGGTCTGGGATAATCTCACTGCTGTACTTGCGGGAGATATCCTCCTCTCTGAATCCATTCGGATTCTAAAAAATTGCCCACGAGTCGTTGCTACAGAAGCACTTGAACTGGTCTCTATTATGACTCGAGCGACCATGATGGAAGCTCACATTCGCAACAACACAGATGTTTCGATTGATCAATGGGACTATATTGCAGATGGAAAAACCTCCTCCATGTTTACATGGTGTGGTCGAGCCATTGGCCATTTGGCGAACAATGAAGATGCCACAGATAGATTCGGTACGTTCGGACATCACTTCGGTCTGGCATTTCAAATCGCTGATGATGTATTGGATATCCAACACAACACATCGGGAAAAACGCCCTTTGCAGATTTACGAAATAAAAATCCTAGCTTCCCCATCGTGTTGGCCTGTCAGCAATCGGAGTCTTTCAAAAAAGAACTTGAAGCGGAAAAACTTGCATCTCTCAAACAAAAAGCGCAAAAAAAACTACTGAATTACCATCAGCTACAATTGAAAAGCTATTATCTGAGGTAAAAAAAAATTGTACTACTAAATTCGATGAGTCTGTTGATATTAGTTTTCAAATTAATAACAAACAGAAAAAAAGTGAAGTAAATATTAGAACTGTAATTAATTTGCCAGGAGGAACTGGCAAAAAAGTTAAAGTAGCTGTAGTTTGTGAGGACTCAAAGTCATCTGAAGCAAAAAATGCTGGTGCTGATTTAGTTGGAGGTGATGAATTTATTGATAAAATTAAAAGTGGTGAATTAAATTTTGAAAAGTTGATTTGTACGCCATCAATGATGATTAAACTTTCTAAATTGGGTAAAGTACTTGGTCCAAAAGGTTTAATGCCAAATCCAAAACTTGGTTCAGTTACTGAGGATTTAAAGACGGCAGTTACAAATGCTAAATCTGGTCAAGTTGAAGTAAGAAACGATAAAGATGGAAATATCGGTGTTAGTATTGGTAAAAAATCTTTTAATGATGATCAATTAATTAAAAATTATAATGCCATTCTTGATGCTTTAGATAAAGAAAAATCAAACAATACACTTAAAGGTGATTTAATAAAGTCTGCATTTATTACATCTACAATGGGTGTTTCTTATAAATTAAAACTTGGTAAGGTGATTTAATTTTATGATGAATAAAGAACAAAAAAAAAATTATATAACTGATATTTCAAATCAGTTTGAAAATAGTAAAGCTATTATGGTTACTCATTATCAAGGATTAACAATGCCTCAATTAGACGAACTTAGATCTAAAATGAGAGAACATGGAATAGTTTTTAAAATTACTAAAAATAGAATAACGAAATTAGCGTTAGAAAAAACAAAGTGTAAAGATCTTTCAAATCTCTTTACGGGTCCAACAGCTGTTGCTTTTGGTGATGATGCAATTATGTCTGCAAGGATTCTGTCAAAATTTGCAAAAAGTAACGAAAATCTAAAACTTATCGGTGGAATCATGGATAATGAGATTTTAGATCAAGCTGGAGTGCAAAATGTTGCTAATTTACCAACT
>CALDQI010000483.1:0-1962 GCA_937911635.1 uncultured Pseudomonadota bacterium
TATCTTCCTGTGTGAGATCTACATCTGGATTGCTTTCACTTTCATCGATTTCTGACAAATACCAATCCAGAAGTTCTATCAATGCCAACATTGCTATTTGGACGTGACTGTCGGACAATTTGTCCATTTGATAGTGAGACCCTGGACTCGTTGTACTCTGGATACTTCGCAAATGAGATGCGATTGGCGCTGGCAATATTTTCTTGGCTCTTAACGGTCCAATCATTCGTTCTAAGGTCGGTTCAGACTTTCCCCATCCAACCTCATATCGTTTACAGAGCAGTTGTAATATCCCTTCTGAAATATATCGAATCTTGTTTAATTGTGCCTGAGGGTCTTGAATACTGTGCAACTGTTGTAGTACCTTTAAATCCTTCGAAAAATGTGCAAGCTTCGTTTCCAAATGCTCTAATCTATCCACCAATTGATCCATTCAATGCCTCTCAAAAATTCGTTTAAAATTTGAAAATAGTTACTGCTACATGTGCATACATACAAGTTGATTGAAATTTTGAACATCTTTATTCAAACGAGATATCCACTATGAATCTTCACAGATCAACCAATCGTATGAGTGACCCGAATCCCAACAGTTGGTCACATTGTATTCCTCAGGGTCGCAGTAGCTACTAGACCACTTTCGAATTGCCGAAAACCCACTCGAGGAATATTTACTACCAGAACTATCTGTCGTAACACTAAACCCACCCCACATACCTGAACTGGTATTGTTGTAGGTGATGATCCATGTATGCCAGGTGTCCAAGTTGTAACAATTCGTGATCACTGTTTGAGCATCGTTTTGAGACAGTGGTACAAACCAATCCAACCCGCGGTCCTCACAGAAGGTTGTGTAGTTTGAAAGAGGAGTATTTGAAACCGACTTAAAGACATACACTGTGCGTCCTTCTGATGACCAGCTTGTAAACAAATCGGTCAGATTGACCTCAGATTGACAACTGGAATCACATCCGTCTCCACTATTTAAATTTCCATCATCACACTGTTCATCCACATCCGTATACCCATCTCCACACACCCAGCACGTCGGTTCAATATCTCTACAAGCACCCCAATCATCGCAGTCGGCATCGCCGCTACAGTCATTGTCCAAGCCATCCAAGCAAAGTTCTGGAGCGCCAGGATATACGATTGCATTTCCATCATCACAGTCACCATCGGTATCGACCATTCCAACAGGGGCTGAACAGGCCTGAACGATGGCGCTGTTTGTATCTCCCCATGTATCCCCATCTGCATCCATCCAAAAGTCCTGAAGCCCCAGTCCATCATCCAAAATGGAATTGCAATCATTGTCTATACCGTCACACAACTCTGGTGCACCGACATACACAGAGGCAGAAGTGTCATCACAATCGGTAGAATCAAGTACACTACCGGTTGGCGGTAAACAAGCAGTCACTGGAGTGGCAAACATATCTCCGAAGGTATCACCATCTACATCTGGGTAGTAATCTCCTTCTCCTGTTGCACCAGACTCATCGACCACACCATCACAATCATTGTCATTATTGTCTATGTTCCCAATAACTCGCAATGAACTCTCCTCAACAACGTTGGATGTCGCATAATCTGTGAAGACAAGGAGCTCCTCCTCTCCTTCAAATTTGAATAGATTAACGTCTGTGTTGTCCATATTCATCAGATCTGGGATGCCCAAATTAAATGACGGTTCCGTCTTCTGCTGAACAACATGTGGTACAATATAATTATAATTACAGTATAGACAACTAGATAATTATTAGACTAGTCTATGTATTATTTATTACGTACTGAATGAACACTACTTCCTTTGATAATATACTTTTCTTTAGATCAATTTACAAAAAGAAAATCAAACCTAGAAATCTATTTATCCAAATCACATTCTTATGCTGGAATTTTCCAAAATACTAATTTCAAAAATATTGCTAGTGAAATTAAAAATAATGGCCCCTATAG
>CALDQI010000484.1:0-4309 GCA_937911635.1 uncultured Pseudomonadota bacterium
CAATCAGCCAACTCTGTGTACCTTTGGGACCCAATGGTGAGACCGGTGTATTTGGATGTGCCTTTCGGAATGATTCGATGTTCGTGGTGTGTAGAATGACACCTGGTAAAACAGAGTAGACGTGATCATCAAGGGAAAATTTCCTTGTATCAATCGATTCTATAGTGAGATCATGAAAAGGTTCAGACGACGCTGTCAGCATCAAAGAGTAAAGAACAGAAATCATGATAAGGAGCCGTGACTTGAGATGAAAAAATGTCATTGATTGGATATATTGTATTGTCAAAACGATTCGATATGTCTTGATAAGTAGAATAACCCAAAAGCCTGACTGGAGGAAGAGATGTGGTTGATTGGATTGCTGGCTTGTGGTGAAAAGGTAAACGATACAGGTACTCAGAGTACATTTGCGCCGGTGTGTACTCAGCCGACCGAGATCAGTTGTGAAGATGCCGCCATTTTAGATCTGTCGTTGCATGACGATAAAGTGTCCGATGGTGCCGTATCCACCACTACGGATGGCGAAGATTTTGTCAGTGTGGTCGATGCATCTGCTGGAGGGTTTAACTCAGCGTCCAGCAATCCATGGGTGTACGTTAAGTTCACAGAAGATGGTCTTGAGAAGATCGAGATAGATGATGAAACCGCTCTTGAGTCAATGGATTGGGACTTGTCCTTGCGACGGTTTATCTTGCGATTGAATGGTGGATCCACTGGTGCATCCTGTGTGGGCTCTGTTTCATTCCTCGAAAATACCTACGATGGAATTACTGCCGTTCCAGAAGGATTGACATATTTGGAAGACAACTTCTACACAGAGGATTGTACCATTATCAATGACTCTTCCGGTTTGCCTGGATCGCCACAGGTAGCATTGGCACCATGGTGGGGCTATGATGGCTGTGTTCAGACCACCCAAGTACCACATCTCATTCAGTTGGCCGATGGTTCCATCGTAAAGATGGTCGTAGAAGCCTATTACGAGTCTGGACAAGAGGCTTGCAACAACGGAGCTGGTGCTGGAAATGGATCTGCAATATACACGCTTCGTTGGACTTTTATAGATTGATCAATCCTGGCTTTCAATCCGCCTGTTTTGTTTAGAGCCATTGCCAGAGAACCCTTATGATAGCACTGTTACTAACATCCATATCCTTCGCTGAACGACCAACGGAAGGCGGATTGTTCTCCTTTGACTCTACGGATACAGTCGAAACATATGACCAAGGTATGATCAGGGTTCACTATTCTTCCTCTGGTAGCAACGTGGCCATCATGGACGATCTAGATGGGACTGGTGCGCCAGACTATGTTGAGCTGGTTGCCCACACTGCAAATGACGTATTGGAGTTTTACGCCGATCTTGGGTTCTTGTATCCACTCTCCGAGAGTGACGTTGGGCTAAATGATTTGGGTGGGACGTCTGCATTTGATGTGTACTTGGTTGACTTTGGTGGGAACTCAGATGGTATGTTTGGCATCGACGGTTGCCGAGGGACAGTCTGTGCCGGTTACATGGTGATGGAGAATGATTTTCGAGGATATGGGTATCCTTCGTTGGAAGAAGCCACGGATGTTTTGGTGAGTCATGAGTTGTTTCATGCTGTTCAAGCCGCCTACAATTCCGGTCAACCCTCATGGTTGTCTGAAGGGTCTGCTGTTTGGGCTGAATGGGTGTACAATCCGGACGTGCAAGATTTTATCAACTTTTCAGCGGCCTATTTGTCTGAAACAGAACGGTCGATTCACAAACCTCCATCGGGTATGACCACTGCATTTTCGTATGGGACAGCCTTGTTCTTTGCCTTTTGGGATGAATATTACAACGAAGATGTTTCTCGAATGATTGCCTTGCAAGAATCATTGGTCGACCTAGACGAAGACGATATGATTCTGGCCGTGATGGATCAGATGGATGATGTGGCAACGGATTGGATGGTCTTTTCAAAATGGAACTTGGCGACCAATCTGCGATCCGGTGAAATGGAGAGTTACTCCTTTGCGGGGCGATTGTTTGGTTTGCAAAGTGAAATGGAAGGAACGATGATTGAGGACGAGTATCGATTTTATCCTCTTGCAACGACCTATTTCGAATTGGAGCACGCTGGAGGAGACTGCACGTTTGCATATGTCGGTGAGGATGAAGACGTTCAGTTTGCGCTACATCCCGTGGTGAGCGGGGACAAGGTCGGACCGTCAATCAAAGAGTGGCGCATCGGTGATGAGCCCATTTGGACAGAAGATCTGTCTGCCGGAGAATATTGGGTCATCGGTACCCTTCCAATTTTGGCTGATGGTTCGCAAAAGATTGAGTTTTGTTTGGGGGCTGAATGCGTAGTACCAGAGATTGAAGACACTGCTGAGTCAGAACCAATGCCAAAGAGTGGTTGTCAAACTCAGCCGTTGTCTATCGGTTTCTGGATGGTTTGCTCCGTCTTTGGGTTGAGAACCAGAAGAGGGGGAGGTGCATGATTCTTTTGACTAGCATTCTATTTGGGTGTTCTGAAAAGCGCATTATGCCTTCGAATCCTAAGGAGCCGATGCTGTACCATCTCGATTTGGAATATGCACTGGATTTTGACCAGTCGGAGATCCCCGATGCTGAAAGTATGTGGAAGCTGGATCTGCGGCTCACACTTGATGAAGTACATCGCGATGATTCATTATCGTTTCGGCTGGACTTTTTGGATGTTCAATATGCCGATGACACTACAGAATGGATTGGTCATCCACTAATGGGCAATCAGGTTGAAGTTCGGTGTTTTCCATGGGGCGAACTTCTTTTGGTAGAGGGCTTTGAATCCATATCGGTGTTGGAAGATGTACAGTGGCTGGATTTTATCTTTGGAGCCCTGTTTCCCAACCCACCTCGAAGAACGGGACAGCAGTGGCAGAATCGTTTGTTGCCTTGGCCCTTCTTTTTAAATCCGGAACCCCACTCCAAGCAGATCCTGGCAGCCACCTGGACTCAGCCAGCGTCCCATCATTGGGAGTACGAGGGTACGTGGTATGGAAAGCGTGGAGTGACACCTCTCTTCGATGGGACGAGTAAAGGAAATGTCACCGCGACATCACCATGGGTTACGAGCCATGAGTTCGAATGGCGTAGGAGCATAACGGTTCCAGTAGAGGTTACCCAAGAGGTCGTTGGAACACTGGAGCGGATACAATGAACCTGTATAGAGAAGAACTGCAAGATTGGTTGAGTCAAACTTTTCCAACCGGTTTTCGCGATACTGATTTTGACACATCAAGAATATTGACGGGATTTCAAGAGCACATGCCTCGAGAGATGAAAGATGATCGGATTCCGATGAATTGGACTGAGACAGAGCTGCAGTGGGACTCTATTTGCAACTCTTTGTTTGATCATGCATCTGGAACAGAAGATGAAAGTCTTGCTTGGATGCTGGTGAAAATGGTAGCCGATCGGATCCACGGTCAATGGAGAATCGATGGCAATGCCGGTCGCGTGTCGGCTTTGTCAGATGTTCAGTCTAGAGAGCGTTGGCTATTTGCCATTCGAGCCCGATTGGGGGTGGTGGATGGTTGGCTTCGTCAAAACGGTGGCAAACCATACTCAAGACATGTGTTTGAAGCGCTAGCCAATCCAGTGCTGTTGACCATCTCTCCTAGACGGACGCTGTGGAATTTGGATCCGAATGAGGATGCGCGGATGTTGTATGACCGGTTGGTTGAAATATTGAATCTACCGGTGTCTGGTGAATGGATACAGACTGTAGAGACTCTCATTCAAACTCCTTTGCTCTCTGACTCAGGAATAGAGGGGGTGTCGAATTTGCAAGCCATTCTATCAGAGGGACCCAAGCGTGAGCGTAAACGGTGGCAGGACTCAGATCTAGGTGCGATACAAACCATCCTTCGACACTTACAACAACAAACCTTCTGCGCTCACGCAATCAATCTCTGCTGGCGAAGTGGGTAAGACTGAGAAGGGATTGTGGTGGCAGTCAGAAATAATATCCCTGCGAGGCGATTGAAGTCGGTTGAATTCTTGAACACCACTGAAAAATCGACTATACATAGGGCACTGGTAGTAAAATTGTTGAGGCACCCTATGAAACTATACAAAGGAAAGATCCCCGTCATCGCACAAGATTTGGTGACGAAGCTGGTAGATGAAGGTGATGTGGAATTAATCCCCGGGATGCGTTCCGAAGCGGTAGAAGATATGGCGTCGATCATGAACAATTATCTTCGTCAAGAAAGACGTTTGAGCAACATTGTACGTGACTACATCGCAGAGTACAAAATCGACTATGATCGACGCGGTGAAATCCGTCGGGAG
>CALDQI010000485.1:0-5155 GCA_937911635.1 uncultured Pseudomonadota bacterium
GCGTATACAGGTGCCAATGAAATTTGTGATGGCATCGACAATGACTGCGATGGCGACTCGGACGAACACAATGCTACGGGGTGTTTGACGTACTACCAAGACATTGACAATGATGGGTATGGAACGGCGGCCTCCATTTGTGCCTGTGAGCCAGAGGGGGACTTCACGACGACCGATTCCGGAGATTGTTTTGATGATGGTGTGAATGCAAATATTACCTATCCAAACGCTCCCTATTCCACGTCGACTTCACCGAGAGGCGATGACGGCACTTACGACTTCAACTGTGATGGGACTGAAAGCAAACGATACACCGACTTGGCTGATTGCTACGGCGGTTGGTATGGTGCTGCAAACTGCTCCAATGGTTGGTATTCGAGAAACAGTTATACCGGTCTACTCAATCCAAGTGTCCCGGATTGCGGTGACTCCGACTATAAGTCTTACTCATGCGGACCTGGAAGTTGGACCAATCCCGTGTGTTCCTTTTCACGCGTCCCAACGATGCAACAATGCCGATAATGGTTGATGTTTCCCGTTTCAATTAGACTCTGCGAACACTAGTGACACCTTTGATCTTTTGAACATTCTTGATGAGAACGTTGATTTGATCGATGTGGGAGATGGCAACAGAAAATCTCACGGAGGCTTCTTCTGTGGAGAGGACGATGGTCTCAAGGTGTGAGATGTTGATGTTCATACTTTTACAGGTGGCACCCAAATCGGCTAGAATTCCCATTTGATTGCTGCAGTCCACTTCGAGTGTTGCTGTATGTCTGGTGTCTGAGTTTTGCCACTGGACGGGTATTTTGCGTTCGTCATCCGAGAGAGTGTATTGTTGGCAGTCAACTTTATGAATCGTGATCCCTCGGCCGCGAGTAATGAATCCCGCAACAGCTTCACCGGGCAACGGGTTGCAACACTTCGCGAATGATGTCAAGACATCATCTTCACCGTTGATTAAAACCGGAGACGTCGTTTTCCCGCGCATGCGGTTGAAAAATGACGATAGCGTCGCAGGTTTTCGATTGATGGGCGGGATGATTTTATCAACAATCTTATTGACCGTGAGCGCACCTTCCCCAATGGCCATGTAGAGTTGTTCGGGGGTTTTGTGACCGAACTCCTTCATGACGTCATCTAATTTACCGGACTTTTGAACCTTTGAGATGCTAAGGTCATGTTGCTTCAACGTGCGTTCAAGAACTGCCACGCCAAGTTCTCGAGCTTGATCTCTTTCTTCACCGCGAATGCTGTGGCGAATCTTTGAGAGTGCTCTAGATGTTTTTGCAATGTTCAGCCAGTCTCGAGTTGGCTTTTGAGTGTTGCTACTCAATATCTCGATGTGGTCTCCATTTTGGAGGGTGTATCGAAGAGAGACAATGCGTCCATCTACGATACCACCCGTACACTTTGCGCCCAGATCCGTGTGAATACTGTATGCAAAGTCCAGCAAGGTTGCACCGACTGGAAAGATGCGAACATCTCCGGCTGGAGTGAATACAAAGACTTCTTGAGAGAAGAGTTCTACTTTGACAGCATCGAGGAACTCTTGACCGTCGGTAAGTTCTTGAGCTGCCTCAAACAACGCGCGCAGCTTGGCAATCTTCTGAATGTCTTCTTTTGAAAGAGCGAGATGTCCTTCTTTGTATCTCCAGTGTGCCGCAATACCCAATTCGGCTATGCGGTGCATCTCTCTGGTCCGGAACTGGATTTCAACTTGTCGTCCTTCTGGAAGCACAACGGTGTGCAGAGACTGATATCCATTGGATTTTGGCTGAGCGATGTAGTCTTTGAGGCGGTTGGGGTGATGTGGATAGAGAGCGTGAATGAAGCCTAGACCGGCGTAGCAGCTGCCCAAATCATCAACCAATACCCTGAACGCCAATAAGTCGTGAACTTGTTCAAACTCTACACGTTGTGCAACCATCTTGTTGTAGACAGACCGCAAATATTTGGTGCGGCCAAACACTTGGCACTTGATGCCTTTACTCGACAGTTCATCGTGCAACAATGTTCCAAATCGATCGATGAACTCATTGTGATCCGGTGCCCGTTTGTCCAACTTTTCCTTTAAATCGGCATAGAGTTCTGGCTCAATATACTGAAAACACAAATCTTCCAGCTCTGATTTGACCTTCGAGAGACCCAAACGATTGGCAATCGGAACAAAGATTTCCATCGTTTCTTCAGACTTCTTTTTACGTTTATGGGGTTTCATTGGTCCCATGTTTCTCATATTGTGAAGTCTGTCAGCGAGTTTGACTAGGACAACTCGAACGTCCTTGGCCATCGCAAGAACCATTTTTCGAAAGTTTTCAGTCTCTTCTTCAATCTTGCTTTTGAACTTGAGTTTACCGATTTTGGTGACACCATCAATCAAGATGGCGATGTCTTCCCCAAACTTTTCAACCAGGATATCGTACTTGGTGAAGGGGTCATCTTCAAGTGTGTCATGGAGAAGACCGGTTGCAATGGTTTCAACATCCATTTTCATTTCGGCGAGGATGCCGGCTACAGCGAGTGGATGAGTGATGTAATCTTTACCACAGTTCCGGTATTGTCCATCATGGGCCTGCTGCGCATAAAAGTAGGCATCCATCAAAAGCTGGATATCGGCATTGGATGAGTAGCCATGGACGATATCAATTAGCTGCTGAATATTGGTGATTTCATTGGGACTCATTCAGACTCCTAAGGTATCTCTGTCGAAATTCCGTTCCATCTACATCTAAAAAGATACCTTGATTGACTCGGATTATGCAATCACCAACGGTATATTTTTGAAAAAACTGCTCGAGGAGTAGTGGATTCAATGAATTGTATGTTGCTTACTTCGACTGGGGAACAAATTGCTCCACCCAAGACCCACGGCGGTTTCGCTTGAGAAGTTCAGCGACGAGAATACTCATAAATTGGTCTGCAGCAGACTCTAAATCATCGTTGATAACCAAGTAATCAAATGAACCACAATGGTCGATTTGATCTTGTGCTTCTCTAAGTCTTCGAGCGATGACTTCATCGGAGTCGGTATTCCGACCGCGCAGACGACTCTCGAGACTTGCCATCGTTGGAGGTAAGACGAAGATCGAGATGGCTTCCGGCATTTTGGCTTTTACCTGTGCGGCACCTTGTTGATCGATCTCTAGCAGAATGCTCTCACCTGAGTTTAAGGCATCCAGAACCGGTTGTTGGAGTGTGCCGTAGCAGTTCTTGTAGACCTGAGCCCACTCTAGGAGCTCTCCTCTGTCTTTGAGTGCATTGAAGGCTTCCATACTCAAAAAATGGTAATCGACACCATTCTTTTCTCCCACACGCATAGATCTGGTGGTGGCCGAGACTGAGAATTGTATGTTTGAAACTGTTGACAGCGCCCGTTTGACCAGTGTTGTCTTGCCGGTGCCACTGGCACCAGTGACCACAAAAAGGGCTCCTTGATCGGGTTTGGTCCACGCATCCACATTGAGGCTCATGATGGGGCTCCTGAGTCTTGAGTGTGATTGCCTTTAGTGTGAACACAAAGGTCGTGCAAGGGACAACAAGGACAAATTTCTTTTTTGTGGGTTTTCTGACACTCTCCAGAGATGCCAAGATGGGCGAGTGCAAAATCATACTCGGTTGGGTCTGTCGGATGGATACGTCGTAATCGAAGGGTGATTTCTTTTGCAGCTTTTAAATTTGGAGACTTGTATTTGGTCAGACCAATCATCTGTGACAGGCTGTGTACATGTACATCTAGTGGGATGGTTAACTTAGAAGCGGGCAGCTGCCAGAGTCCCAAATCAGGCGCCTTCGTACGAACCATCCAGCGCATAAGCATTTGCCAGCGTTTGCATGCTGAGCCTTTGGCCGGAGAAGAAAGGAATCGCTTGAATCCATCGGGTAACTCAGCAAAGGTTGTGACACTTAGTCCGACCGATGGCGCACTGTCAATCGCATAACTTTCAAGTCTGGTGATCAAACGAGCCATCGTAGCATTGAGATCTGTATCCTCTGGGTCATATAAGGATTCTACCAGTTTCCCCACCGTATCATGCTGTGTAAATAAGCGTTGGAAAGTGAACATGGCGAGAACAAAATCGGGTTTTTTGTTCCAACGATAAGACAGAGTACTGAAGGCGGGGATATCATCCGCTGAGAAATGTTCTACGGTTTGTCGAGGACCCCCTCGTTCATCGCACAGTGTCATCCAACGTCGAATCACCGGCAGAAATAAACTGACTCGACCGAAAGCCAGAAAAGAGGCAAAGATGGCTGCCAGTTCCTTGTCTTTGGGCTCTTCGTATTGATGCGCAAACTGAATGGGATCATTTGCTATCGTCTGTTCGATGTTTTGGTTGCAGAGTAGAGTATCCAGTGCTCTTTTCAGCGTTTCGTCCGCTTCGTTCATTATTCAACCTGTGTAATGATGTCGCGAATATTTTCGATGTGTACCTTCATTTCGGTGATGTGCGCACTGGCTTCAGCGGGAATGACTTTGGACCCAATTGTGTTCATTTCACGTTGTAAATCCTGAACGACGATGTCCATTTTTCGACCGATGCCGTTGTCTTTTTGGGCTTGTAGGTGACCGATTCTGAGACAATGCTCTTCAACGCGCGCCAATTCTTCGGTGATATCTGATTTGTCGACCAGAATGGCGGCTTCACGATGGAGTTTATCCGGCGAGATACGCTGTCCGAGCAACTTCTGTAGTCGTTTGTTCAGTCTTTCTACGAGGGCTTGATTGAGATCATCTAGGCGGTCAGACAGTTCTCCACGATGCTTTTGTAAACCTCTGAGTTGTGGGGCTAGCTGCATGGAGAGTTCTTTGCCATTGACTTTTCGTTGTTGCACCAAATCAATAATGGCGGCATCCAATGCAGTTGAGACGATGATCCACTCTTGCATGGCGTCGGGTTCTTTGGCTTGGGTATTTAGTACGCCAGGTTGATCGAATATTTTGTTGATGTCAATCTCTTCAACGGAACGCTTGAGTTCAATGGCGAGTGCAGACATCTCATCGAAACACGCCTTGGCGAGATCTCCATCCAAAATCACCTCTTGGAATCCATTGAGGCCGGTTCGTTTAATGAAGACATCAACTTTTCCTCGATTGACTTTATCCAATAGTCGCTGTTTGAGTCGTCGCTCTAGAGAGAGGTAGCATTGAGGC
>CALDQI010000486.1:0-6853 GCA_937911635.1 uncultured Pseudomonadota bacterium
CCAACGGGGAGTCGCCAAGAGAGGGTACCAAACGCGGTGTATCCCAGAGCGTCGTCTAACTGTGTGCCCAGCCAACACATTGTCATCGCCGCTGGAAACATCACAAAGAGATGAATACCAAAGTTCCGATAGAGTGCGGGGTTTTGAATGGCTTGAAAACACTTTACGGTTGTTGGTTGGATGCGCTTCATTGGGTGTTCTTTGTCGGGTGTGTTACCTACACATATCCCATTTTGTCTGGTCTGAGTAGGGGAAACACATGAATATCAACGCTAGAAATCCTGCCACGGTTGCTCTACTTGGGCTCAATGTGCTCTTGGCGATGTACGTGTTTTGGCTTAGTGAAAGACCGACACAGCATTTTGTATTAACTCCCTTTTATCAAGTTGTTCCTAGAGGCAGCGTGTGGACAGCCGAAGAGTTGGCAAAGATTCAAGCAGAGATGCCGAGTGCACTTGAAGCGCGAGATATGCACAAAGCCTATGCGCGTTTGGGCTCAACATTGAGCATTGATGACGTATTGAAAGGGATTGATGGACTCGAAGACTCTGCGGTTCCATTGACTGAGACTCAGCATGCCAAGATTCAAGAAGCGATATCGAATCTCCAAGCAGACCATCAAAAAATGCGGCAGGTGCAGCGTGAACTAATTCAGTTAGAGAACCGACTGGTTCAGCAGACTAGAACTTGGGGAGTATTACCGTGAATCGTATGCATTTGGTGTTGATCCTTCTGTTGGGCTGTCAGGCGTTGACTGTTGTCAAGTTGCTTAGACCCAGTTCAGATATTGACGTTTCTACAATGCCAATTTTGACTCCGGTATCTCTCGATTATGAGAAGGCTTTTCGGTCGGGTCAAGAGCCTATCAATCTTCATATTGTGATGGATGCTGCAAGACATGTCGATCCCGACAGGGTGCCCAAAGCCGAATACGAGCAATTTTCTGCCGATCGACTGAAGATGTTGGAACTTCGAAATCAGCGTCATGCGCTCAACGTACGTTTGATGGAAGCAGGTGTCGACATTGTACAACGATTGACGCCTGAACAGTGGGAGATTGTACAATCTCAAAGAGACAAGATCCAAGCAGACGAAGAAGCCAAAATGATTGAGACAATCTTGCAAAAGTGGTCGAAATGATCATTCGGTCCTGTTTAGCAATTCGCTCCAGACACGAAGCTCTCCGATGCGTTCTTCATGTTGCAATCGTTCCTTCCACGCCTTGTGTGCAAACTCAGAAGGTAGGTGTTTGAGCAGCATTTGGGTTTGTTGCTGCATTTGCAAGCGCAGCTGCACCCCGGTGTCCAAATGTGCTTTGTGCTTTTGGAATAGGTTCGAGACTGCGTGAGACAGTTGATTCGAAGTGTGTCCATGCATGGATTCGAAAAGCATCAAGGGGGGATCGGAATGTGAACCGATCATCGATAAACCCAGTCCTGGTGTGTGGGTGAGTGGTGGAACGTAGGTGTGCACCGTTTGGATTCTGGATGTTTCATTTGAGGTGTGAAGCATCAGTAGAAGTACGAGCAGAACGATGGACGTAAAGGCTCTCATGGAGTCGTCTCAATTTGATTGAATAGTTCTCTCCAGTATTGTGCTTCGACACCTTCTACAGAGTCTGTATTTCTTCGTGAACGGATACGGGTTTGTTCGGCTGGAGATAAACTTTCATACAGCTCGAGTGCCGTACGATTCAGTTCCGATTCGATCTGTTGTAGTGACTCTTCATTGTGAAGAAGTGCCTGCTGAGTATCGAGCATCTCTTGAAACAATTGCTTGCTTTCTGCAGAGTGTAATAGGGCTGGATCGGCATGCAACTTTCGAACAACATCTTCTACTGTGATGGCAGGGCTCAGTTGTTCAATCCGCTGTTGGACTGCATTTGGACGATGTAAATCATCAATGGTGTCTCCATCCGTAAACAGAGTGTACACTGAAGTGGAGGGGAGTACCCACCAACGTAGCAACAATCCCATCGCCAATAGAATGTTGAGGACTTCTATGCCGTGAATCCATCGATTCTGAGTATCGTTCATCGCTCCTGCTCCATCGATATTACCAACTGAATGGTTTGTTTTCCTAGAGTCACTTCTAAGGCATCTCTAGTAGATTTATGCAGAGCAAAGTCTTGTCGCAGTGTGTACGCTGTATCCAATGTGGTCTCATCGAAGGAGATCGTTGAGTTTGCCTTTAATCCGCGTATGATATCGTCTGCAGATAACGGAAGTGGACGCTCTGATACTGGAGAGACACCGCGATAACTGGATGTTTTTACCATCAGCGCAGTAGTGTCACATTTGAAGTGTGCCCAACACAGAATGAAGGTGATGAGTATATGACCGGCGGCTCGCATGGTTGCTCCTATTATTTTGCGGTCTGTGTATTGTGATTCATTGCTGTAACTCAACTAAACCATCCCGTAGATCTTCACTGAGGGAGATGATTCGTCCATTTTTGGCACTCATTTTGATCTTTTTGGCACCCATGTGCTGAATTACAGATTCCAAAATGGGTGGTTCACCAGGTGGAGGCGTCAGTAAAATACAGTCGCTTGACGACCCGTCGCCGAGCCATCCCAAATGTGCAAATCCCAAAGCACGACCCGCATTTCGAGTAATGCCCAATATGGCCTCTGGAATTGTGAGCCCTTGCAGTAGGCACGCCAGTGTGGCACAGGTCCACAGATCGTGAATCGGTGAAGAGCCCGGATTGAGATCGGTGGCGATGGCCATTGGTACACCTGCCGAGCGAAGTATTTCAACCGGTGGGGAAGAATCTTTGAGATAGAGTTGAGCCCCTGGCAATAAGGTGGCTACGGTACCACACTCCGCCAAGGTATTGATGTCGTCTTCTGTGCATCGTTCCAAATGGTCGACAGTAGTTGCCCCCAAACGTGCGGCTGCAGCTGCGATACCAGTATGTGTGACCTGCTCTGCGTGCGCTCGGATTTTCAATCCCATCTCTTTCGCCGCAGATAAGATTGCGATCGATTCATCGAGGGTAAATGCACCTCTATCACAGTATACGTCTGCAGCCACAACCCATTCTCGACAGGCGGGGAGTTGTTCATGAATGATGTTGTTGACAAATTCGCTTCGGCGATGTTGCCACTCCATCGGAATGGTGTGGGCTAGAAAGGTTCCAACGGTTGATATCGGCAGTCCATGAGTCTTGATCAATCGATGGACTCTACGCTCAGATTCTGTAGAGAGACCATATCCACCCTTGACTTCAACAGTGGTGATCCCGTTGTGAATCATTTGAGTCAGTCTCGCTTTAAATGCCATGGATAGGTCGTCTTCGCTCGCAGAACGAGTGGATCTAACGGTACTGTGAATGCCTCCCCCAGACTCAAGAATCTCTGCATACGAAGCCCCGGCGAGTCTAGCGGCAAATTCCTTTGAACGAGAGCCTCCATACAGTGCGTGGGTGTGGCAGTCTACCAATCCAGGCATGAGGATACACCCTTTGGCATCTAGGGTCGTCTTGGCAGAGGGAGCATCGTTGGTCGAACCGATAAATACGACTTTCCGATTTGAAAAGCCGATGGCTCCATTAGAGATGCACCCCAATGGATTCTCCACATCGGATAGCGAAGGGTCCATCGTATAGAGAGACGCGATATTGTGAATGCAGAAATCGATCATGTTGCCCACTGGAGTTTGTCATCGGAAGTCGTTAAACTATGGCTATGAACAATAGGTATAGAGTCCATTTCAATTCTGCAACTCAGTGTTCCCAGATCTGTGGGGTGATCATTCTATCGGGACTAATCGGTTGTACAGAAGTTCGAAAGGTGCAAGACAACGATGCCAAACCGATCGATAGAGGACTGATTGAAAAAAGCCTCTCGACTGTAGAGATACCTTTACCTACAGAGACGACTGTCTTTTGGATGGGTGATGATGTCGACCTAGATGAAAGACCGAGGCATGTTGTCCGTCTGACGAAGCCTTTTGTGTCGATGAAGCATGAAGCCACTCAGGTGCTGTACCGTGAAGTCATGGGTGAAAACCCATCCTTCTTCCAAGACTGTGGCGAGTCTTGTCCTGTAGAAAAGGTCCGCTGGATTGAAGTCGTAGAGTTTTCTAACCGACTCAATGAAGTGTTGGAGTTGCCTTTGTGTTACGATATCAAGGAACGAGGCGCTGTTGTGTGGGATGAGACCTGTACTGGATGGAGATTGCCAACGGAATCGGAATGGGAGTGGATGGCATTAAGTACAGCTGAAGATCATCCAATGCTGAACACAGTGGCGTGGTTTTCTAACAATTCGAGCAACACCACCCATCCAGTCTGCTCATTGAATCCAGCCAACAACGGACTGTGCGATATTTTTGGAAATGTTCAGGAGTGGGTGTGGGATGTTTCGGATTCGTATCCATCAAGTACCATCCAGAAACCCAGTGTCGATCCAACAGGTCCTGATCACGGGAATCATCATATCTTTCGCGGTGGGGCTTGGAATCGGTATGCGGAAAACCTTACGCCAACGATTCGCAAAGATGCCTCATATTTATTTCGGAACAACGATCTGGGTTTTCGATTGGTCAGAACTGACGTTCGATGAGAGACCGATGGTTGAGTTGGCCAATAACTCCAGACCTTATCACCGGATGAATAAATTGGTGCTCTCCTCAACGATTGATGTTCACAGTGTCACTGTAGATATTCTTGGGCTATGGGTTGTGTAGAACACGGATAGACAGGATTGGGTATGTCAAAGCGTTTGGGACAACATCGACTCGAGCAAGGAAACGAACTCCTGTGGGCAACAATGATAGAGCAATGGAAAGATCTACTGAATAGAGTGTCGTCCAAGTGCATTCCTTTTGAACAGGCAACAAAAAACTATCGAACAGAATTCTCAGAACAGATTCAGCAGGCTCTCGGTTCTAAATCCAACAATGAAGTTGATCCTCGAGTATTGATGATGTGGAGCATGATACACCCCAGATCGACCAAGATATTGACATCGAATGGTACGTACATCCGGTGGGTGATTCAGAATCCTTTACGGGAGGATATTGCGAGAAGTAATGAGTTCCAAAGGCAGATAGACCAGACCATCGAGGATGTCGATATTCTTAGGCATACTCTGAAAAGACTATCTTGGTTTCGTAGAGTACGTCAGAAATCACAAATCGAGTTCCAAATTCAAGAACAATCCAGACGAGTCGAGCATCTTAAAGACCAGTTGTCGAAGCAACAGATAAAGATTGAACGAATGATGGAGTTCTGGACTGGTGGGGTCATCGAACGATTTGTAGATGAACTGAAACCAATTACAGTCAGTACATTTATGATGGGTGCATGGGTAGAAGATCAACACAGTTACCATTCTGAACATCCTTCCCATACAGTGACATTGACTCAGGATTTTATGATGGGTAAATATCCCGTCACTCAGGGATTGTGGCAACGTGTCATGGATAACAATCCGAGCCGGTTCAAGGGAGACAATCGTCCGGTTGAATCAGTGAGTTGGTTTGACGCATTGGCGTTTTGTAACAAGCTGTCTGAGTTGGAAGGATTCGAATCGGTGTACACAATTAAGGGAACTCATGTGGTCTGCAATTGGAATGCAAATGGGTATCGACTGCCAACAGAGGCAGAGTGGGAGTATTCGACTCGTGGTGGTGAATACCACAAGTATGCAGGCAGTGACAATGTTGACGAAGTGGCTTGGCATTTGCTCAACAGTGACCGTCAAACACATCCGGTTGGTCAGAAGAAATCGAATGGTTTTGGACTCTACGATATGAGTGGAAATGTCTTAGAATGGGTATGGGATTGGTACGGAGAATACTCTAGTGATTCGGTCGTAAACCCGACGGGAATATCCAGTGCTTCTGGCCGGGTTTCCCGAGGTGGCATCTGGTCCACCTACCCGAACCTCCTGCGTTCTGCCAAGCGTTTCTACTACTCGCCCACGTACCGCCGCTACTACATCGGGTTCCGTCTCTCAAGGATTTATCCTTAGATATCTTACCCCTTATCCCCATTCAGACAGCGATTGTGTATGAAGTTACAATCATCAATATTTGGTGTAGTGGTGAAAGTGACCAATTTCTCAAGGTGATTTGACTGGTGTAATGTTGAGAACTGTTGGTGGCAATCTTGATCGACTTTCATCGATAATCAAGTCTTGATCGTAGCGAAAGATCCATCAAAAGTCAGAGAGACACAGTAAGCGGCTTACTCCTTGATTTTAATATCTGTCCCTGAATCCGTAGATGTCAATCGGATGTGGACAGACTATTGTGACCGGTCGATGTTTGAGTGACTGGATTGTAAATCAGTGAGCTGGCTGATCGATAAGCCCGTTGTGTTTGCAATGATCTCCATGTCGACACCACTTCGTAAAAGGTTTAGGGCAACATGTTGGATTCCTTCTTCGAGACCTTCTTGTCGTCCCTCTTGTCGCCCCTCTTGTATTCCTTCTTGTTTTCCGTCGTTGTAGGCCGTTTCCTTGATGGCGAAGGCATCGGCTTCTGCGAATTGGGCTTGGAATAGGATGACCTGTTCGTGTTTTGGGAGGCTTTCGAACTCGGCGAGGGTCATGGCGTCGTATAGGGCTTGTGCGGTTTTTGCGTTGGTGTTGATGGGCATTGGACTATCGGATTTGTGGAGGTTTTGAATGACGTTGAGCCAGCTGACGAGGGGATGGGTGTCACCCAATTTGTCTGAGATGTTTGGCAACTGGAGGTATACAAATTTGAGTTTAGCATAGAAGTCTTGTTCTGGATTTTGATCGGACTGCAATGTGACCGTGTGAGAGATGTGTGGGTCATTGATGTTTAGTCTGAAGTTTAAGACAGAGATGACGTAGACAGGTGGGAGTGCATAGTTC
>CALDQI010000487.1:0-3347 GCA_937911635.1 uncultured Pseudomonadota bacterium
GTATACGTATAGTGACAGTGTAAAGCAACTAGATCTGAAGGAGCGTGTAGATAAGATTTCGGTAGAAGCAGAACGCTTTGGTATAGATGTACCGATTGGTCGATTGAGCGAGTCCGATGTGTCAGGTTGTGAGGGTGAGGTATTAGAGCGTTTAGTATTGATAGGTGAACTTGAGAACTTACATCCGACGAAACTGATACCGGCTGGTACCTTTACAATGGGGTGTACTTCTGAACAGGGGAGCGATTGCGATGATGACGAAAAGCCCGCACACCAAGTGACCATCAGCAAAGATTTCTACTTGATGGAAAATGAAGTAACGCAGTTTTTGTATCAACGAGTGATGGGCTCCAATCCAAGTTACTTTAAAGGTTCCAACAGACCAGTTGAAACTGTAAGTTGGTCCGCTGCCGTGAAGTTCTGTAACAAACTCTCGCAAATGGAAGGTCTTGACCAGTGCTACACAATCAACGGAGAGAATGTTTCATGGTCCAATAAGAGTTGCAACGGTTGGAGATTGCCAACAGAGGCTGAATGGGAATATGCGGCTCGTGGCGGAGAGTCTTACAAGTATGCAGGAAGCAACAATCTCAGTTCAGTCGCTTGGTATGGTTATTGGGATGAAGATGATCGCAACAGAACAGTCACAACAGAGGGAACGAAAGATGTATGTGGGAAGTCTCGAAATGGGTATGGATTGTGTGACATGAGTGGAAATGTTTGGGAATGGGTTTGGGACTGGAAGGGTGATTATAGTAGTCAAAGTAGTACTGTTTCAGTCACAGTAGGTGTCAATTTTCGTGTGTCTCGTGGTGGAAGTTGGCACAGCGATGCGTGGTGCGCGCGCGTGTCCATTCGCAACGACTACAGCCCAGTCTACGGGGACCGCTACTTTGGTTTTCGACCAGGACGTACACCTTGACACCTAAATCGGTGGTAAAATTACCAGCGTAAGAGTAGCCTGACACAATGTCAAATTAGTCGTACCCCTTGTACCCCTTTCGAAAATTATTTTTGCAGACTGTATCCAACGTATCGACCAGTCCGACACGATGTAGACGGACGGTAAGATACTGGGATACAGTCGGTCAACGTAGTCTTGGGCGTTTCGTTTGTTTGTTTTTCAAGTATGAATGATATTCCACGATGATGTGACAACCAAACAAAATGAAAGGGTGGGTGGGCAATGTACTAACTGTTCAAGGGGAAGTGGTCTCGGCCAGAGCGTCAGCCTGAAGCCAGAGCCAGCCTTTCACATGAACAGTGGTCGTTCAAGGTTTGGCATGCCGCGAAGCGCTTAGGTTGCGAACGGATGTGAGTGGGGAACTCAGGTAAATGACTGTATCTTTCACCCATCCTGTGAATCCATCATCCACTCGCAACTTTGAAAATGACTTTGTTTGTGTGCTACGACTCTCTGCCCAAACCGGTTCTCGGGCTTTTGGTGCTTCGAAGATGATCGACGCTTCGGTGGTGGAGCACATCCTTGCAAGGGTTAAAGGATGAATCTATCGACATTCACATCCTTGACATCAAGATTCTGATGGTTGTGAGTATTGGGCTATCCAACGGATTTTTAGATGGATTGGAATAAACAAGTATTGTTTACTTTGAATCATCTGTTGAGTAGATGATTTCTTCCATTTCTGCCCACTGCTCTTCCGTCCAGGTATCCAGAGAGATACTGAGGAATAGAGATTGATAGTCTTTGTTTGTTGTATCTGAAAAATACAGTTCGGCAGCGTCATGCTGCATATTCTTTTGAAACTGTACCAAGATGTTGCGAAGGACCTCTTCACTCAGGTCCTGCGGACTTGGGGTGGCGCCACCTTCAATCTCCACCACCCTGTAGATCTCTTCTGCTCCAACAACGTCAAACAAACGTCGTAGGGCATCATTATCGGCTGCATTCAAGACCGTTTCCACGTTATAGTATTGAACTATTTCATTCGCCAGTTCAGCCTTGTTGTAATTTGTTCGATAGTCTGTGTGACCGATTTCATCTAAGATACTGATGAGGGTTTTTTTAGTCCAAGACTTGTATTGGGTTGTGAGACTGTATGGCTTCATGTGCTCTCCGATGTGATGACGCGTACCCTAGTATAGAAAAAGGTCGGAATGATTACAAGTTCATTGGTGTGAAAAGGGGCTATCATCACTTCATGCGACTAGATGTATTGAGAACACAGGTTGTTTACCAAAATGTCTGTCGACAGCCATATCTGCCGTTTAATATTTGGAGGCGTGTTGGAATTGCGTGTCCGTGCAATTCATCATACACTTAGAAACTTGAATGTTGATGGGCTTCATCGGTATTCCATACGAGAGAGGTTTGCGATGTTGTTCTTATTGACATTTTTAGCGATGGATGGTTCCACATCCGATGAGCATCCGGGGTATACGAGCTGGGAATATGGATCTCAGCCGATGTGTGAACTGAATTCAGACTATGTGCCAGTGGAAGAAGTCGGATTGGATCTCTTTGTCAAAGGGGACATGGTCAATCTTCGCGCTGGACCCTCTACAAGTAGCAAAATCCAGACGGAACTCAGACTGGGAACTGTAGTCACGGTAGAAGACTGCGAGAAGGAAGAGACGATTGGCGGAAAACAGGGCTGCTGGCATCCCGTTTCGTACAAGGAAAAGCGCAAGAAGAAGACTGGATATCTTTTCTCAACGGCGCTAACCGATTGCCGATTGGAAGTGGACTGGGATTCTGACGGGACGATGGAATATGTCTACTCTTCGATCAACTCAAAGGGAGACGTACAGCTTCGAGTCCAAGACCCCAACAATGCTCCCTACGTCTTTTGGGCTACGGGTCAAAATGTGGATGTGGAAGAAGAGGCATACCGTGGCGTGATTTCCTATGTGCCGACCGAACACTCTGGTCAGGCTATGGTACTAATTCAAGACCAGGGCCAAGAGTATTGCGGTGGGGGTAGCACGACCACATACTATTCCTATGATTCCAAGTTGGGTATTCAACAAGCCATCAGGGGGCATTCATATTCTGATGCTCCGGTGTATGATGATCGGACCATCCTTTTTTCGAAAGACAAGAAGGCTTTGGTTATCGATAGTCGTGGCGAAGAAGATGTTCGATTTGAGTTCACCAAAGAGGAGAACCATTTCGTCCGCTGGCAGAAGTGTCCTCAAGAAGTACAGAAATGTGAAGATGCTTCAGAGTATGAGCAATGTCTGAAAGTTGCTCAAGATTCCTGTGCCTATGATTATGATTGTAGCACTCACTTTTTTCATTGGGTAGTTGCGAGCTGCAATTATGTACTCATTCACAAAATATGGATTAACCCTTAATGCCGAAGCTACACTTCTTGGATTTTTGT
>CALDQI010000488.1:0-3230 GCA_937911635.1 uncultured Pseudomonadota bacterium
ATTCTCCTGGATATAAAACGTTTCCGCCTATAAAAACTGATTGACTAACATTATTAATTGGAAATGGCCTAACAATAATAATGTCATTGGCCTTTAATAAAATTTGATTTTCATCACTATCAACCAATGCTCCATCAAATAGTAAAAAATCTCTTTTTATGTCAGAACTTATAATTTCTGCAAAAATAATATTTTTTTTAATTGTCTGATCAACTTTTCTTGCTATATCAATACGAAATTTATTTTTACCAACGGCTAATCCTCCGGCTTCTAGCAAGAGATCCTTAAGCCTCATATTATCCTTTAATTCATACGATCCAGGGTTTGAAATTGATCCTCTAATATATACTTTTTGAATACTTTTAAATAAAAGTTTTGAATAAACTCTAATCTGATCATTATTTTGAATAAGAAAATTCTTTTCTTGATCTGAAGAAAATAAAACTTCTTCTAGGTTAAATGGCATTATTCTTTTAGTTGAAAAATCATCGTTTGTTCTTATCAAATCGGCTCTACTAAGTATAGTATTTTTAAGGTGAATTGAATCTTCAAAACCTCCAGCCAAAAATAATAATTCCCTTACTCTAAGACCCTCGTAAACAGGATAGGAACCGCTTCTTTTGACATGCCCACTTACATTAACTTTTTTTTCAACAAGACCTTCAACATCTTGACGGATAAAGGGTTGCAGTTCCACGGTCTCTTTATTCCAGGTAAACCACCTGGCGTAACGCTCGTCGGTCAGACCTCGATCCGATTGGACAAAAATGGTAAATCCAACGCCATTCAGTTTGAGCCCCGTAAGCAAGTCGCCACCATTGATGGAGTACCCGCTACAGCACAAACTACAACCACTGTTGATGGTGGAAAAACATATCTGAAAGGTAAGAATCTCGTTACCATCACCGGTGAAGGGTATGAAATCGAACAAGAGTTCATCAAAGGCGACTCAAACTGGCCCGACTACATCAACGCCAATATTAAGAGTGGACGCAAAGGTGTCGCTTCAGACGGTGTAATGCCGACAGGACTACTGGGACAAACCTTTGATGCAGATTCAGACAGACGCGATGGTAAGAAGGGTAAAGGGGCGCAAGGTGAAGGGGCCATAGACGGTGTATACACTGACTACATGATCGATGCTCAGTACGAAAAAGGCTGGGATGAATGGTTCTACTTGGCCAGTTATCCAGACGTCTATCAAGCGGTTCAAAAGGGAGACTTCAAGTCTGGACTCGACCACTACAAGAAATACGGAATGAGTGAAGGTAGGCACTTCCAGTTCACCAGTGCCAGCGATGACTTTGATGAAATCTTCTACTTGATGACCTACACGGATGCTCGTATGGCTGTCTCTAAGGGAGAATTTAAAAATGGTGCACACCATTATGTGATGGTTGGTTCAAAACGCGGCTATGCACCGAATGCATCTGGCGGAGGAAAGTTCCCAGAAGGCGCACTCGCTGAAGCATTCAAAGAGCAACAGAAACCAGGTGGCAACATTCCGAAGCCGGAAGAAGGAGCCAAAGGCGCAGACGGCATCTTGCCGAAACCAAAAGAGAAGCCCAACCGTAAAGTGACTTGGGGCGGCACCATCACCATGGAGTCTACGGCAAAGTATGATGTCTCTGACATGTCCGACAAGCCAAAAATCGATGACGAGTTCAACAAAGAGCACGAAGTCACCCAGCACGAAGTCGCTGTCGAACTCGCCAAAGAAGTCCAAGCAAACAAGTTTGACATCATCGATGGAGAAGCTGACATTGACGAAGAAGTCGTAGAACGAAAAGTGATGGATGCACTTGTTGCCAAGCAAGATAGACTGCGTGTACAAATTTTCGACTTTGAACTCGACAAGTTTGAAACCTCGATTCGCAAACAAATCGAATACACAACTCAGTTTGCAGACAAACTAGCCGTTGACATCAAAGACTCCCTGCTGCCACCTGAGTTGCAAAAGGTCAAACTGAAGATGGAAATCGACGCCAAACTGGTGCACGGAATCTTGGCACTCGACAAAGAAGATGAACTCGCCGACAGGCTCAGCAAAACACATCAAGTTGCTACCGTTCTTGTGATGGACAACATCGTTGAGAAGGTTCAAAAAGGCGAGCAGAAGATTACCGCAAAGGGAGTACCTGTTGAACGCGTTGCCCTACTGAAAGAATTGGTTGAGCGTACCTATGCCAAAACCGATGCCAAAGAAGTTCGAATGATCACTGCCGATATGGCAAACTTCAAAATAGATCTCAGTTTTGAAAAACTCACAGAATCTGAAATGATGATTTGGGAAGTCTTCTTCGACCACAAAGACAAAGAAACAGGTAAAGGAAAACGCATTGACCCACTCATCTTGGACCTCAACAGAGACGGTAAGTTCGACATCACCGGTGCCAACCAAGAAGGTAATGGCAAAATTGACGGACCGACTGTCTCCTTTGACATCGATCCATCCAAGCAATCGTGGAAACTCAACTCTCCTGGTCACAGACCTGGATGGTACGAAGGAAGAACCTCCAACCTCGCCGACCCGATTCCAAATGGGAAAGCCATCTACAACACCGGAAAGACCGAAAACTTTGGTCCAAAGGGTGTGTGGATCGACAATCCAGACCTTGGACAATCCGCCAAGATCTACGATGCCTCTAGCAAGTGGGTTGGAGAATGGGTTGCTGCTGATTGGGGTCGTTCACATGGTGGACGATTGGGTCGTTATTATTTCTCTCCCTATGACCAAAAAGAGCAGACAGAATGGATGAAGCCTGGTTCTGGAGATGGATTCTTGGTTTGGGACAAGAATGGAAATGGAATCATCGATGACAATACGGAGATGATGAGTGAATTTGATGAACATGGAAACAAAAAATTCCAAAATGGTTTTGAGAAACTTGCTTACTATTTCGATACAGACAAGAATGGTGTTGTAAAAGGAGAGGAACTCAAGAAACTTAAGGTTTGGGTTGATATTGATGGCGACGGACAGACTGACAAAGGCGAACTTCAAGAGTTATCGAAGCATGGTATTACTGAGATCGTTATTCCTAATCATGGACAACTTGAATCTACCTCAACGAGAACCGTAACAAAGACGATTGATGTCAATGGAGGTACCTTTGATGAAGACTTCTATCGTGCAACCTATTCAGATGTAGACACTGCAGTAAAAGGCGGAAAGTTCAAAAATGCTTATGAACACTTTATTCGTCATGGTGTAGAAGAAGGTCGTAACA
>CALDQI010000489.1:0-16541 GCA_937911635.1 uncultured Pseudomonadota bacterium
AGCAACGAGCTACTATGTACGTCAATATCGAGATCGTGTCGGAAATGAACTGGGATACGAGAACGTCATCCTAGGGGATTATGCACAGGATCACGAGGGCTATCTGTTGATTCCTGAAGACTGGCTCTTAGGTGGCTATGAGACCAATATCAATCTGTGGGGTCCACTTCAAGCAGAGTACCTGATGGAACAAAATCTTGAGATGTCTGCATTGCTGCAAACGGACCTACTGGAGGATCCAAACCCAGATGGCGTATATGACAGTACGTCTTATGCAGACAGACCATTGCCGACCTTTGCACCTGACACTACTGCACTTGCTGGAACCGTTGCGGATATTATATCAGAAGACCTATACACCCCTCTGGAAGTAGACGCACAAAGTCAGCCCGATGCTGTCTTGCCCCGTGTACAGGGACTGGCTCAGTTCGTATGGGAAGGTGGAGACCCCGCGGTCGACAACCCACACATCGTCATCGAAACAAAAAATGCCAATGGAGACTGGGTAGAGTTGGAGACCAACAGTGGGCGGAGTGTTGATGAGACTCTACCGGATGTGTTGTTAACCCATACGCCCACCCCATTGGAACCATTTGAAGCCATTCAAGACCATCAGTGGTGGGCTGGTTGGCAAACAGTGTCTCCAACTTCATCGAATGGAGACAGAATGGGGCTCCCTGTTGGAGAATATCGACTCCACGTGTATGGACACCACTATATCGGAACCGAAGAGACCTACCCATGGACCATCGAACCCTATGAAATCACTTCGGACTCATTTACTGTTCAACCGGCTGAACTCAACATATCGTTCAACGAAACGAACAATGGGCTATTGGTCTCTCTTCCAGGACCCGACTGGGGATACCGACTGATTGACCTCGATGGGTCTGCGGTTGGTCACAATCCACCTATGGGGCTGGAGGTTACCCTCACCTTTGTTGATGGAACCACAGAAACACGTACGGACACAATATTTTTTGAGCAACAATTACTGGTCGAAAACATTGAAATCAGTTCTCTTCTAGAGGTGACAGCTATCGACATGTTTGGAAATCAAGGAGAATGGACGCAATGAGTGACCCCACCACCCCAAAGAAGTTTATTGCCATCGCTGGAAACATGGGTGCAGGAAAGACGACAATGGTGCGCTATTTACACAGTCACTATGGCGTACACCCAGTTTACGAGCCCTTCATGGACAATCCCTATTTGGACGATTTTTATACGGACATGAAACGATGGGCCTTTCACTCTCAGATGTATTTTTTAACGCATAAGTTTCGTTTGCATATGGAGATCGACAACACCCAAAACCAAACGATTGTACTCGATCGCTCCATTTATGAAGATGCCGAAATCTTTTGCCGGAACCTACATCGCACGAAGAGGATTCCCTCTAGAGAATTTGAAACGTACATGGAGCTGTACGAGACCATGCAGCAAGCCATTCAACCGCCAGATCTAATGATTTACTTGCGATGCTCCGTTCGAACCATCAAAAAACGAATCAAACAACGGGGCCGACCAAGTGAACAGGACCTCGATACCAAATACATCCGAAATTTGAATAAGCTCTACGAAGAATGGATTTCAAACTACACTTTGAGCCCAGTGTTGATTTGGGATTCGGACAACATGGATTACATTGCCGACTTGGTACACAAAATCGAGTTTCATGAAACGATTCAGAAAGTATTGCCGACTTAGACTGGGAAAAGAAGTTCAAACAGACTAAAACAGTTGTGTTTAATGCATCCTAATTTTTGGAGGACACATGCTCACCGGTCGTTTCAATACCCCATTGCCAACCAATGAACCTGTTTACGGATATGCTCCTGGCTCTGCAGAACGAGCAGAATTGGAGGCCGAACTTGATGCTCGAAAAGCACAGGTCATTGAAATCCCTTGTGTTGTCGGTGGAGAACGTATTTTTACCGGACGCACAGTCGAAATCACAATGCCTTGCGATCATGGTCATGTCCTTGCAGTTGCCCACTTAGCCACTCCAGAGGTAGTCGAACAGGCCATTGCAAACACCCTTGCAGCGCAACAAGCATGGAGCGAGTTGCCATGGTCAGAACGTGTCGCCATATTTTTGAGAGCGGCAGAACTTCTTCGTACGACTTGGCGCCAGCGTTTGAATGCCACCACGATGCTCTGCCAAGCCAAAACCTGTCATCAAGCAGAAATTGACACCGCGTGTGAGTTGATCGATTTTTGGAAGTTTAACGCACACTACGCTCAGCAAATCCTGTCCGACCAACCTCAAAGCAATCCGGGAATGTGGAATCGATTGGATTATCGACCGTTGGAGGGATTTGTCTTCTCTATCACCCCCTTCAACTTCACATCGATAGCCTTAAATCTTCCTACAGCTCCAGCAATGATGGGCAATGTCAACATCTGGAAACCATCCACAACCCAACTGCTATCTGCTTGGGAAGGCATGCTTCTATTGGAAGAAGCCGGGTTACCACCAGGGGTCATCAACTTCTTACCTGGTGAAGGAGCAGATGTTGGAGATATCGTACTGGCGAATGAACACCTTGCAGGTTTACACTTTACAGGATCCACTGCAACATTCCAGCATCTGTGGAAAACCATTGGAAACAACATCCAAAACTACCGCACGTATCCAAAGATCGTTGGAGAAACAGGCGGAAAAGACTTCATCATTGCCCACCCATCGGCCAACGCACAGCAAGTTGCCATTGCCATTCTACGCGGTTCTTTCGAATTCCAAGGTCAAAAATGTTCCGCTGCCTCTAGAGTATACCTACCCCAAAGCATGTGGGAAGAGGTTAAAACCGTCATCGTAGAAGAAACTCCGAAAATGAAGATGGGAGACACCTGTGACTTCTCTAACTTCTTGGGCGCCGTGATCGATGAAAGAGCGTTCAACAAGCATAAAGAATACTTACAACTTGCCCACGATACAGCAACCGTAATCACGGGTGGAAAAGCACATGGCGATACAGGATGGTTCATCGAACCGACTGTCGTTCAAGTCAGCGATCCCAAACATCGCTTGATGGCTGAAGAAATCTTTGGACCCATAGCATCGATATACGTCTACGAAGATACTGAGTTTTCAAACATTCTGAAGATTGCAGATGAAACCAGCCCATATGCACTCACCGGAGCCATTTTCTCTACCGACAGATATGCCATACAGGAAGCCCTCAGCACACTAAGAAATGCGGCTGGTAACTTCTATATCAATGACAAACCAACTGGTGCTGTTGTAGGACAACAACCCTTTGGTGGGGCTCGAGGCTCTGGTACAAATGATAAAGCTGGGTCAGCCCAAAATCTCCTGCGATGGGTCTCACCTCGTACCATTAAGGAAACATTCAACCCGCCAACCGATTGGCGCTATGGATTCTTGGGATAAATTCGGTCTGATTATGACTGGTTCTACAACCAACTGTTGACAGTGCATTGAATATAGACTATAGTTCCTATTAGATAGAGAATGTCTTGTTCAGTGCACTTATTTTTTGCGACGAACATTTAAGACCCTTCCACAAATATTTGGAACATTCAATTAAGTAGTTTTCTTGAACCGACCGTTTTAAGCTTCTTCCTAGCTGGTGGTCTATGGTGGGTAATCTGTTTCGCAGACTGAACCCTGTAATGATTTTGTCAGCCACATCTTTTTATTCTTATTTATTGTGCGTGCCAGTAGTGGCATTTGTGAGCATACATGCAAATCAATCTTGATAATCCAGTCATAGTACAAGCCGATGGTAAAGTTCTCGTCGAAGCAAATCATAAAACATATGAACAAGCAAGAGAATTTTTGACACAATTTGCAGAACTTGAGTCCAGTCCAGATGCACTTCATACTTATCAGATTACGCGTATTTCATTGTGGAACGCAGCCTCGTCCAACCTCTCTACTTCAGAAATCGTAGCAGGACTCAACAAGATCAGTAAATATCCTATACCCGGTGAAGTCGAGGAACTGATTGCTGACACCATCGAGCGGTATGGTTTGGTCAAGCTACTACCAAACCCAGAACAGCCTTCTGAGATCAAAATTCAGTTTGAAACGCCCTATGTTCAGAGACTATTCACTGGGGACCCTTTGGTTCAAGACTACCTCATTAAAAGAGGCCGACGCAGAGATCTTCGGTTCAGCATTTCAATTGAGAATCGAGGCATCTTCAAACAACAATGCCTATTGGCAGATTGGCCAGTAGAGGATTTGGCTGGCTTTAAGCCCGGAACGGCGCTCCCTTTTAAGCTCCGAGAACGAATTAAAAATACAGATGTTGTGTTTGAACCTCGAACCTATCAGTGGGAAGCTGCAAAACGATGGTACCAAGAAGGAAAGTCTACTGGAGGATGTGGTGTCGTGGTCCTAGCATGCGGCGGTGGCAAAACAATCGTAGGAATCACTGCAATGTCACTTGTCCAGCGAAAGACATTGATCTTGGCAACCAACCAAGCCTCTGTCAATCAGTGGATTCAAGAGATCATCAGCAAGACCACACTCACTGCTCGGGACGTTGGTTCGTACACCGCCAACTCTAGAGAGTTGAGACCCGTCACGGTCTCCACTTATCAAATGGTCTCCCACAAAAAATCCAAAGACGATGGGTTTAAACATCTAGACATCTTCGATAAAGAAGATTGGGGACTGATCATTTACGACGAAGTGCATTTGCTTCCGGCTCCTGTATTTGGTGCAACCGCCAATCTACAAGCCATGAGGCGACTGGGGCTTACAGCCACGTTGGTTCGAGAAGATGGTCGAGAAACAGACGTGTTTACTTTGGTTGGACCCAAACGATACGAACTCCCCTGGCAAGATTTGCAAAAAATGGGATTCATTGCCTCAATGGAATGTGTAGAAATCCACCTTGAAATGAGTGACATGCTCACGCGCAAATACAAAGATGCAGCCGAAAAAGATAAATTCATGATCGCTTGCTCGAATCCCGCTAAGCTAAATGCCGTACGGTATTTGCTGCAAAAACATCAACAAGACAATATTCTGATCATTGGCACGTATCTTGAGCAGCTTGAGATTATGAGTACAGAATTAAAGCTCCCTGTGATTACAGGAAAAACGCCCAATCATGTTCGCGAACAGCTGTTTGGAAAGTTCCGTTCCGGCAAAATCAAAACGCTCATTGTGAGTAAAGTCGCCAATTTTTCCATTGACCTTCCCGATGCAAATGTTGCCATTCAACTGTCTGGAACGTTTGGATCTCGGCAAGAAGAAGCCCAGCGTTTAGGCCGCATCTTAAGACCAAAGAATCTGAAAGGCAAGAAGCGCGCGGATAAAAATCGTGCACCCGTAGAAAACAAAGCCTACTTTTACACGTTGGTCACGAAAGATAGCAAAGAACAAACATTTGCGCTCAACCGCCAAAAGTTCTTAGCGGGTCAAGGCTATCGATACATTCTACAAGACTTCTCGACCTTGTCTTCCTTGTCTTCATCTCCTTCCATCACTGCAACCCCTATCTAAATGGACTGATTCATATCGGTCTCGGAGCAGATTATGAGTTCAACCTCAGCTGGTACAAATAAATCTGGACGCAATCGATTCCCCAAAAAGAAGTTCCGCAGAAAGCGCAACAATAGAAGGGGTGGACCAAACGTTCCGAACTATCGAAAGGTCAACAAAGCCGTTGCGATTCTACAGAGCCCGCCCAATTATCCGGAAAATCCCAAACGCGGTAAACGGGTTCAGAAGCCTGCAGGACTGGTAGAATACCTAACTCAATTACCTGAATCTCTGGTGGTTGCATTATACAAAAGTACTGGTGGGCAACCCAATAAGGTGGGTAACTTTGATCGAATTGTTCAGCTGACCTCGAAGGCCTTGGGGCAAGAAACACGTCTTAAGACACTGGTAAAAGATCTGAAACCCAATCAACTCAACAGTCTCATCACAATGATCCAGTGTGGAGGCATTGCTCACTGTAATGAGATCATTGAAGAACTCGTTATTTCATACGGTGGCAGGAACAAAGACTGGACTCAAGCGTTGAACGATTTGGGAAAACTGGGTCTACTCGCCCGATCCGCCACAGAACATGACCACTTCTTTTACATTGTACCAGAACCGTTGCTCCCGTTGTTTGAGCATGCTCTCAAACAAGACTTAACGCTTCCGACTTTTGCCCATGAAGGGATCTCAGTCGATAACGATGGAACATTGCCTACAGCGTTTGATTTCTCTTTGGTCGCTTTGGCCAGTTATCTGCATCAAAAGCCGGCTCGATTGACTCAGCATGACATCCACCGAAGTGATCGTGAGGAATTGGATGCATTCTTTGGTCAGATTTGGACCCCGGGCAGCGAACGATTTGATTTCTTGTTGGACTTCCTTTTGACCCATGGAATGCTCAGCTTTCAGAACGCACAACTCAATATTGTACCGGGAGTTTTGGATGAATGGCTAGCCATGTCCCAGGCAGACCAAACAGCCCTTGTAATGGCGAAACTCGACCAAGAATTTACACTAACCGAGTGGTTGCTCTGGGTTGTTCATCAAGCCGATGGGGAATGGTTGCCGGCTCATCCTTTACAATCTTTGTACAGAAGATGGATTCAAGGGGATAAATGGCGACAACGTTTTTATGAAGACAAATGGTCGGAAGACAACTCTGATGACTTACCATCCTTTGCCACACTGCTTCGATATGGATTCTTAGAAAGAGGCGTTTGGGGACAAGAGCAATTCTACCGATTGACCGAGTTTGCCACCTCCCTAATCTCCAGACAAAAGTCCGATGAGATCAGCAAGTTTTACCTGACGCCAAACTTTGAAATTGTAGCTCCGATGGGTACTTCTGCTCATTTGCTGTTCAAACTTGGTGAACTCTGTGAATTCAGCAACTGCGATCGGGCAAATACATATAAGTTGACTGTGCAGTCAATTGAAAAGGCAAAGGAATCCGGTTGGAAACGAGACGAGGTGTTGCAATTCTTCACCAAACACAGCCAGTTGGGAATCCCTGAAAATGTTGACTTTACACTAAAAAAATGGCTTGGAAGCGACCCTTCTGCTACTTTTCACAACGTACTGATGCTCACAGTACACCGAAATCAGGTGCCCGCATTTGAGTCTAACTCAGCATTTAAACCATTTATCGTACATCGTTTTCTTCCTGGAATGTATGCCGTTCATCCAAATCGCAAAGAGGAGTTGGAAGCGGAAATGGTCAAAGCCGGCATTCAATTTGGTGAACACACAATCGATTATCCACAAGGTCAACATCTCGAACAAGAAAAGGATCTCTTATCAACACAGGTCAAAGAGGCTCGTGAACTTAAAGTCGAACACGCGGATTTGGCTAGACCAACAGATGTTACACCAAATGAGCTGTGCTTTATCTCTGAAGTCAAAACAAAAGAAGAAGCAAAGCAAATTCGAATTACGAGCAGTTATTGCAAAAAACTATGTGAACAAGCGCTAGAATCCAATCAATACATCCGACTCGAATACCCTCAAAAAAAGGCAGCACCCAAATGGGTGACCGTCACCCCTGAAAAAATATCTGCCTCAGGAAATGGGAGTCTAACCTTAAGTGGACGAGTTCATGAGTCCAATCGAAAATTGACCTTTGCTTTACACAGGGTCTTGAATATCGAATTGGTTCCTTCAGAAGGATAAATGAATTTCACGCAATCTTAACGGTTTAATCCGTGTTCGATTTGAATTGTGCCCTATATTTGAATAACTATAGACTGGTGGTGGCTACTTTGATCCATCCCTAACTCGCACTGTCGGAATTCAATGAGCACAACTGACTACACCACAGATCTAGAAACATTAAAAGAATCTTTGAATCAACTCAATAAAAACGAGTTGGACTTAAGCAGTGCTATGCAAACCTATCAGCGAGGTTTACAACATCACGAACAATGTGTAAATACATTGACCGCGCTGGAAAAGAGTATTGAGAACAGTATTGAGAACAGTGAATGTACATCCAATGTCGTTGATTTTCGACTGGAAGATATCTTCGCCTCTCTAGAGAATATCGAACAATCGATAGAGTCTCTTCCAGAAACCAATCTTGAGAGTTGTCTTGAACTGTTGATCCAGGCAGAACATCTACTGCAAGCTGGATACCACCAGCTAGAACTCGCAACGGATACATTAAACAATACTGGTGAAAAGAGCATTGGTTCAAGAACTCTATCTGGAACAGATGAGGTGCATCGTGTTTGATAATGTTGGTAAAGGAAATGCCGAAACCACCAAGAGACAGGCTGGATCTCTACTGACCTCCATATTGATCAATGGTGGACTTCTTTTTGGACTTGCATGGTGTGGAAATGAAGTCGTAGAAGAAACTTTGGAAGATGAACCTGTTGAGATTACTCTGTTTGAATCAGCTCCCCCGCCCCCTCCTCCTCCACCACCTCCTGGTGGAGGCAAGAAGCCAAAGAAGACCAAGAAAAAGGAAAAACCCAAAGAGGTTGAACCGGAACCTGAAGAAGTTGAACCAGATCCGGAACAAATAGAAGAGCCTGAAGAAGAACCGGAACCAGAGGAAGTGCCCGAAGAAGAGCCTGAAGAAGAAGGCGAAGAAGGCGGCATGGAAGGTGGACAAGAAGGCGGCGTCGTTGGTGGTGTCGTTGGTGGCGTCGTCGGTGGCGTACTTGGTGGTCAGCTGGGCTCAAACGGATTTAGCTCTGTGCATTGGTCGGATGTCAAGATTAAGCGTCGGGTAACACCCAAAATGCCTCAAGCGGCAAAAGCGTTGAATATCACAGAAGAAACCTGTCAAGTTCGATTTTACATCAATGAAAAGGGCGTCCCTGAAAAAATTGATGTACTAAAATGCTCGAAAATCTTTCATGCATCGTTGATGGAAGCCGCTGAAAAATGGCGCTTCTACCCTATGCGTTCTGCAAGCAATAAAAAAGTGAAGGCCACATTCATTTTGAATGTAAAGTTCCGCTTAAATTAACCCAATCATTATTTTTCTGAGGTTGAAATGCTCCTTCGTACTGTTTCCATAATTGGTTTACTTTCCTTTTCCATGTTGGCTTATGCCCAAGATCCAGCTGTCACTCCAGCTGCGGATCCAGTCAACACCGCAGCCCCCGCCCCGGCTGAAAACGCTGCCCCCTCCACACCGGATGCAACATCCGGTGTAGGAAGTGCTGAGGGAACGCCTGAAAGCACTGGCGACGCAACAAATGCTGCACCGGCTGAAGGTACTGAGCCTACTGAACCTACAGATGGTACAGCCGCACCTGCTGACGGAACCACGACAGCACAAGAGCCGGTCAAGCAAGAACCGGTAGTACAAGAGCCTGTCGCAACAGAACCTGCGGCTGAAGATGGTGGGCACAGTGGAGGTCACTCTGGTCAGTTCACCATTGAAGAAATGTGGACCCAGTCTAGTGGTCCAGTCCGAATTGTTCTTGGAACATTGCTATTCATGTTGGTAGCTGCGATGGGTGTAGGCTTAGAACGCCTCATCACACTTGGCAGTGCGCGTTCTCAATCTCGAAAACTAGCCGTTGAAGTTGGAGCGTTACTGACAGGAAAAGACGGTAAAATGAAAGAAGCATTGGCTGTATGTGCTCGCGACGACATGGCTAAAAGTTATTTGGGCCATTTGTTGGCCGCTGGGCTCAAAGAGTTTGAATCTCGTGAAGACGAATACGGTATTGATGCTGTTGAGCGAGCGATTGAAAAGAACGCCATCACTGAGACTGCCGCTCTAAACAAGGGGCTCAATATTCTCGCAACGGTTGGTTCAACAGCCCCCTTTGTTGGACTGGTGGGAACCATTTTCGGAATTATCAATGCATTCGGTCAGATTGGTGCAGAAGGTGGTGCGGACTTAACAACCCTTGCACCGGCAATTGGGGAAGCGTTGATTACAACGGCCTTTGGAATTATCGTTGCGATTGTCGGTGTATGGTTGTTCAACTATTTTACGGCAATGATTGGAAGTATCACAAACGATATGGCAGAATCATCACAAGAACTCGTAGACTGGTGCCACAAACGCATTCGTCCCGATATGAAAAGTGCCAAGTAATCCCTACCGGAGATTTGAATCATGGGAATGAATGCTGGAGGCAATAAAGGTGGCCCTATGGGAGACATCAACGTCACACCCCTCGTGGATGTGGTATTGGTTCTCCTCATCATTTTTATGGTGGTCACTCAGATGCTGCAAAGTGGTGTCGAAGTTAAGCTACCCAATGCGCGAACGACCACTTCCGTTCAGGATGTCGGCCAGCACTTGGTAATCTCCATTCGCCCCCCTTTAAAAAACAAAACTGAACCGCGCATGTATGTCGATCGTTTACAAAGTAGCAAAGACATGCTCGTCAGCGATATCAATGATGCCTATGCGGACAACCCATCCAGATCCATTTTGGTGAAAGGTGCAAAAGATTTGCGGTGGAAAGAAGCATACTCCGTTTTACAGACCATCAGCGAGGGTGGCATGACCACCATGCTCCTAGCGACGGAAAAGGAGGAGTAATGGGAAAAAAGAAGAAAAAGAGTAGCATTCTTCAACAAGAATCGAAAGGGGCTGTTGGAGATATCAATGTCACTCCGTTGATCGACATCGTGTTGGTTCTTCTGATCATTTACATGGTGGTAACCCCTGTAATGACGCATCAAATGGACATCAACCTTCCAGAGAAAACCGAAACGGTACCGGAGGAGAACGTCCCGACAGAGCAACTCCTTGTTGCCTCTTGTGAAGATGGAACATATACATTCAATCGAAAGGCTCTAGAACTAGGCCCCATCACCGATTCTCTGAGAAAAAAGATTTTGAAGAAGAGAGCGGCCGGCGAAAAGCCCGTTGTGTTCGTAGATGCACATCCTGAAGCCGGATACGCAGCGGTTGTCAAACTGATGGATGCAGTTCGAGATGCTGGAAATCAAGCCAATGTCAAAGTCAAAATTGGATTGGCTTCTTTAAAGGAAGTAGAAGACTTCGTGGCCTGTACAGCACCCGCACCAAAAACGGACGCATTGGTTGCCCCTGCAGCCGAAGGTGCACTGTGAGCCCATTCTCTCTTGAACGGTGGAGTACACCACATAGAGAGACGTTACTCGATCGCTTACGAACCTGCTTTTCATCAGAGGACAGTGCTCTGCACAATGCTTGTCTCTACCCTATTGAAACTGGGGGTAAACGTATACGCCCACTCTTTCTCTTTGCTGGATTGGAAGCTCTGGGACACACTGTAGAAGACGATGCCTATACGGCTGCGGCAGCAGTTGAACTGATTCACACCTACTCTCTTGTTCATGACGACTTACCATGCATGGACGATGATGACTTTCGTCATGGCAAACCAACCGTACACAAACAGTACAACGAAGGGATTGCTGTACTAGTAGGCGATGCATTGCTAACTAAGGCCTTTGAGGTCCTCGCCTCCGTTCAACGTGCACACGTTCCATCTCTCATTCGGCTTCTGGGAAAAGCGGCTGGCAGTGTTGGAATGATTGGTGGTCAGAGCTTAGACATTGGCTTTGAAGGCCCTGTAGAATCGCTTGAACGACTGACGTTGTTGCATCGACGCAAAACAGGTGCACTCATCGAAGTATCCTTAGCAATGGCTGCAGTACTTGGATCGGCCTCTCTTGCAGAAACCGAGGCTTTAACAACGTTTGGGAAGCACATTGGTCTAGCGTTTCAACTCGCAGATGACATCTTAGATGCAGAAGAGGATGCAGAAGAGGATGGTCCTCCAAGCTTTGTAAAACTGTTGGGTGAGTCAGAAACGAATGCTGCTGCTCATCATGCAATGACGTCAGCACTCGAGGCCTTAAAAGCACTCCAGAGCCCTACTGCACTCAAAGTCCTTGCTGAGTTCACTGTACAGAGAACCCATTAAGCATCACTCGAGGATCAAAGATCAAATGGCCAAAATGCGATTGGATCAACTCTTGATGGAACGTGGATTGGTTCCAAACTTAAGCAAAGCACAAGCCCTGATTCAGCTTGGAAAGGTGTTGGTCAATGAGGTGGTGATTGAAAAGTCCGGTACCCAGGTCAAACCAGATGTCACAATAAGAATGCGCGGTGAAAATCTACGATTTGTCTCTAGAGGTGGAGAGAAGTTAGACGGAGCTATCAATCACTTCAAGATTGACTGCACAGGAATGGTCGCTGCAGATATTGGCGCCAGCACCGGTGGTTTTACTGATTGTCTATTGCAAAGAAATGTGGCTAAGGTATATGCCATCGATGTTGGGTATGGACAGCTAGCATGGACAATAAGGCAAGACTCGAGAGTTGTGGTGATGGAACGTTGCAACGCAAGACATTTAGAATCGCTCCCTGAACCCATCGATTTAATTGTTGGCGATGTATCCTTCATATCCATCACAAAAATATTACCGGCCATGAAACGAATCGCAGCCCCAAATGCATTGGGTCTGCTTCTGATTAAACCTCAATTTGAGGTCGGACGCAATGATACTGTAGATGGATTGGTCAAAGATCCTACAATCCGGCAAGAAGCCATTGATCGTGTCACGACGGAATTTGAAGGAGCAGGATGCAAGATTGTCGGACATGTTCGTTCTTCGCTCGCCGGTGCTAAGAAAGGAAATGTAGAGGAATTGGTGTGTCTACACTTTCCGGGCTAAGGATACATGATGTTCTATTTATGGCTTAGTATTTTACTGGGGTGTACAACACCACCAGCCAACACTCCGCTACCAACATCTGCGCTTGAAGTTGAATCTTGGTTACAAACTTCTCGAAAAATACGCTACACTTTTGACATCAATGTACAGTGGCAAGGCTGGGTACTACACTCTTCGAATCCAGAACAGATTGCGATTGCGCTATTCGAATCCACTTCATCTCCGACGTCCAATCAATGGAGCGACTGTATACGAACGCATCCAGGTCCTCCAAGCCTGTGGTTGAGTTCCACTGTTGACACGTTGACGCTCACTGAACGGTATGCCAGTCAACTTGACGACACCCTCCCTATTGTTCAGGTACAGTGCTGATGTCTCTACTACATCACCTCAACATTATGCGACGGGCAAAGGGCAACGGCGATCTCTTTCCCAGCGTTGGACAACAAACACAACCTGCACCGTCTGGAAGTTCTGAACACCCCATCGGCGGAAATCTCTGGTCCCGATTGACCAAAGAAGTCATGTGGTTTCGCCACACCACACACACCGTAGAATTGCTTAATTGGCCCAGTATGCACATCGTTCACCTTACCGACGTACACATTCGTGATGAAGGTCCATTTTTAGATCGGGTCATCTCTGAGGTCAGTGGTTTGACGCCAGATCTGATTGTACTCACAGGGGATCTCATTACAAAAGGATGGACTGATAGAGCGATCGATCGATTTCTTTGCGCTTTGGCAGATGTTCCAAAAGTAGCCATCCTAGGAAACTGGGAACATTGGGTCGTCGGTAATATTGTCGACTGGCGACACCGACTGGACCGATTTGGAATCCGCTTGCTCGTTGATGAAATACACGCACTCTGTATCAACGGAATAGACCTTCAGATTATCGGAACAGACGATCACCTAGCAGGTAATAGCAATCCGGCTATGCTGTGTGCTCATCTTGTAGATACCCATGAACCTCCTCCAACCTTATGCCTGACGCATTCACCCGCGCACTTTGATTCGCTACATCCCTATCCCCTCGATTTAATCCTCGCGGGTCATGCTCACGGTGGACAAATTCGGATTCCCAAGCTTGGAGCTTTGTGGGTGCCAAAGGGAACCAAAGAATATGTGGCAGGCTGGTATACACAAGACAAATCTCATCTCTTTGTCTCGAGAGGTATGGGCTGGTCTGTTGCTCCCATTCGGTGGCGTTGTCCTCCGGAGATTGCCCACATATTCATCAATCCGAAGCAAACGCCTTAAAAAATCCATCGATAGTATACGTTGGCTTCTGTGTTGTTGGCATCCCCTGTAATGAACTCTCCATAGACCCGTTTTAACAGCAACCACTCCAACGTCACCTCATTGATATTTTCTCCTTCCTCAGCGCCATACCTCATCATATACGAAAGAAACATAGTGTCTGACAAGGTTTTCCCTACACGAAACATACTCTCAGTGGGATCCCAATCTACATTGTCAACCACAGAACCTGATAGAACATCTCCAACCGCCCCACCCATCGAAGACAGACCCGCTTGAATCAGTGCACCTGACGTTTGACTTTCTGAGTTCGCCAACTCTTGGCTGGGTTTGCCTAAAAGCATCAGCGTTACGATATCTGTCTGATCGTATGCGTAGGGAGAATTGATGGCAGAAAAATCGAGTTCCATTGTATCTACCGTTCCCGTGACTGCAACACCAATATCTCCATATTCTCCGAATGTCTTTTGGGCATACAAATTCAGCTGCGGATTGTACACATCTCCACCAGAAAAGACCACCTCTCCTTCCCCCAATTCAAACTCTTTACCCATCGTAACAAACGAACCTCTAATTGTAGATATCGTCCCTAGAACGGTTGGTTCACCACGGCTCCAACCAACGTTCAATACCCCTCTCAAGATGGTATCAACACGCACTTCTGAGAGCTTGGAAATGCCTGTGCCGTAGTCATTTGTCATGGGCATCGTAGTATGAATTGCGACACGATCACCCAGATCCACTTGTATCTCTCCACGAACGGTAGACAGCCAATCATCCAACCAATCGTCTACAACATCATTGCCTTCAACAACTTCAACATTTCGATGAATGTGAAAATTATCTGGCAATGTCAGAGAGGCGCCCGCTTCAAAAAAGTCTCGACTCAAGCGAAATCCAGCTTGATGAACGTAAGACTCACCAGAAAACTGCGTTCCTTCATCATCCTGTACCACCATAATGGATCCGGAGACAGTGGCATGTGCCATATCGGTGTTGATCACGGGAAAATCCTCCAACTCCAACCGAGTGGTACCTTGAATCCCAGATTCTGAATACGCCGCTGTTGAATCTAGGGTGAATGCTCCCCAATTAGATAATTCCAAGGGTCCTTGCTCACTAAATCTAGCGGCTCCCTCAAACTTTGAGATGGACACCTGACCATTTTGGATATCTGCTTCCATATCGATGGCTTTATATTGCACCCCCAATGACGGAAGCTCAAAACCGACTTTATCCAAGGACAAAATAGTGTGAACTAGAGGGTCATCAAGGGTACCATCAACGAGTAGATGGCCGCCTACCTTCCCGTACTCATTGGTAATATCCGACGTCACTATCGACAGTATCGTCGCTGGTACTTTGTCCCAATCCATTGTTGCAAATATCGCGTCGTCATCAAAGTCGTACGTAAAACTACCCTCTACAGCACCTTTATTTGCAAAATCAATCAACACTTCACCGTTGGCGCCATCCGACGTTGCTGAAACCACGACGCCACTATCCGTGGTCAATCTATGCTTGGCCAGTCGAGTTTTTGGAAAGTTCAGTTCAGCGTTCAACAACCAATCGTTCGGGGTTACATCTACAGTAACAGATCCATCAACAGGTCCTTTACCCAAATCAGGAAACCCCACCAACCGTCCCAGACGTTGTAGGTATACATCTTCCACTGTTGCATCCAATACCATCGACTCGAACAAAGGGACTTCTGCTCCCCCCTCTAATATTTGGGACAACCCAGTCTTGCCGTCTAGTGTGCCGATCACAACCGATTTGACACCATCTCTAACTTGAAGTTTACCCTGCAATACATCTTCATCATGATGTACATCCACATCCCATCTGAACCGTTCACCTTGTACCCCAACTAAAACATCTCCCTGCCCAACAAATCGAATCTTGGGATCGCAGACAGTACCTTGAACATAGAGTGCACTTGTGGCTATCAAATCTACATCGGGTACAACAGGTAGAGAATGACTCAAATTAGACAAGGAAGTCTCGGAGACAATCATCTCCCCATACACTGGTTGCGAACAAGATGGTGCGCCATCTTGTGTTGGAACTTGAAGCTGCATCTCAGCAATCATCTCCTCCCCATTTTGAAGCTTGATATTTGTGAGCAACCTTTCAACAGACCCTTTCAGATCAATGTATAGATCGACATTGTTGATTAAATCTGGACTGCTAAATTCTTTGAGGAGTAGGTAAGCCCCTTCGGCGAATCTACCCTTATCGCCGATTAAACTGACCTGCCCAAACAATTTCCCGCTCATGGGAATTGGAATGGTGTCCTCGCCCAAAAATAGATTCCCAACTTCACGCATGTATGCAACATCCAGAGCATCGACTTGCACCCCAATATCTGGCTCATCATTGTACTGATCCATTTTAATGCGAATATCACCAGCATCTCCAATCAGCTGTAAATCCAAATCTCCAACGCCCCCTTCTGTTAACTCAAAAGAGATGCCGTCTTTCAATCCCCAAGAGCGGTCTCCTGTTGGCGAGAAATCCAATTGCTCTACGCGCCATACGCCTTCACTCAATTCCGCACTGGCTTTTGAGTGAATGAAAGTTCTATTTTTACGCAACAAGTGAAGTTCGGCTTGTAAACTATCTTGGACCAAGGCAAGATTGATATCACCACCATCAACAAC
>CALDQI010000490.1:0-1404 GCA_937911635.1 uncultured Pseudomonadota bacterium
GCCTAGACTGATCTTGAATCGCACTCCGTATCGAATCTGCCAAGCTGTGTACGCCATTCACGGCCCCCACACCAATCGCTATGGCAAGTAGGACAACCCAAATCCGACCACCGAGAGATCGAAACTCTCGTTGTATCCATCTGGTTAATCGACCGTTCATAAACGTTCACTCAATCTACCGCCGCTCATCACCAATACTCGATCGGCCTTCTCTGCGAGTTCTAGATCGTGCGTCACCAAAATCACAGTGGTGTTGGTTTCTCGTTGAAGTTCAAAAAGTACCTCTTCCACCACACGACCTGTTTCCTGATCTAGATTTCCTGTAGGCTCGTCCGCAAATAAAATCGGTGGGTCAGAAACAAAAGCCCGAGCGATGGCAACCCTCTGCTGCTCTCCTCCAGATAACTTGGCAGGTTTGTGATCCAAACGGTCTCCCAGTCCGAGGCGGGTAAGCATCTCTATCGCCTTTTTAACCGAGTGATCATACGACAGTTTCCCTTGCAACTCAAGTGGGAACAGGACATTTTCAAGTGCCGTATATTCGGCAAACAGCTGAAACGATTGAAAGATGAAGCCCAAGTGTTGCCGGCGGAACTTGGCTCGCTGCTCCTCATCCATCTCATGGATTGCCTGATCAAGGAGCCAAACGCCCCCATCATTTGGGACATCCAATCCAGCCAAGAGGGACAACAACGTAGACTTTCCAGAACCCGACGCACCAACAATTGCTACCAGTTCTCCTTGGGCTACATCAAATTGAACCTCTTGAACGGCTTGAATTGTGGTTTCGCCAGATGGAAAAGAGCGACTTAGGTCTTTCACGGTTACAGGTTTAGACATACCATCTCTCAGGAAGTGAACATGTGGACATTTTTACTATGCTTCTCTTGTACCGTACAAAGCACGCCAGACCAAACGTCAACTGACAGTACTGCGGAAACAGTAGCCGAGTCTGCTGAAAAATCTGTTCAAACAACTCCTGTGGTCGAAGATAAACCACGCATCATCATTTTGGGAGACAGTCTAACCGCAGGTCTGGGATTGGATGTCAACAAAGCCTATCCAGCGCTCGTAGAAAACCAATTGGGTGAATTGGGCTATCCAACCGAAATATTAAATGCCGGACAAAGCGGGGATACGACTGCTGGGGGATTGCGACGCGTCGATTGGTTGCTGAAGCAAAAACCAGATTTGCTCATTGTCGAATTGGGAGCCAATGACGGCATGAGAGGAATCCCTCTCACTGAGATTGAGAAGAATTTAAATGGCATCATCGATAAGGCACAGGCAAAGGATACCCCTGTATTTTTGATGGATATGTACATCCCGTCTAACTTTGGTCAAGAATATACCAATGGATTTCATGCCATCTACACCAAAATTTCAAAGGAACAGAACATTCCA
>CALDQI010000491.1:0-5513 GCA_937911635.1 uncultured Pseudomonadota bacterium
CTTCTTGGTAAACGTGTGGATTATTCTGCTCGTTCGGTAATCGTTGTGGGACCAGAACTGCGTTTGCATCAGTGTGGTATTCCGAAACGAATGGCTCTTGAACTGTTCAAACCATTCATTTTCAACAAACTTCAAGAGCGTCAGATTACCAATACGATCAAAGCGTCTAGGAAGAAGGTCGATCAAAAGGATGAGGTTGTTTGGGATATCTTGGAAGAGGTTATCAAAGAACATCCAGTTCTTCTCAATCGTGCTCCAACTTTGCACAGACTCGGTATTCAAGCGTTTGAGCCAATCTTAACTGAAGGCAAGGCGATTCGTTTACATCCCTTAGTATGTGCTGCATTCAATGCTGACTTTGATGGTGACCAAATGGCAGTGCATCTCCCATTGTCTATTGAGGCTCAGATTGAGGCACGCGTTCTCATGATGTCAACCAATAATATCCTGAGTCCAGCAAGTGGTCGTCCAATCATCAACCCGTCACAAGATATCGTGTTGGGAGCATACTACATGACCCGCGAGCGTTTGGGTGTCAAAGGTACAGGAAAGATCTTTTCATCTCCAGATGAGGTTCAAGCAGCCTACGATACTGGTGATGTACATTTGCAGGCTGGAATCCGTGTGCGAATCCCAGTTTTGGATTTTAAACGTCACCTAGTACGCAAGTTCTCAAATCTAAATGACGCTCATTTGGTTTTGGGTATGGATGCAGAGTCCGGTACAGAGACAGTTCATATTCATCGTGGGAAGATTCGACAGATCCCTGGTGCTGTTGCTACGACAGAGATTCCATCCCTCGGCGGTGAAGTTTGTATCTCTACAAATGCCAATCACAGTAAAGACAATGTGATGGCGAATATTCGCATCAATCACTTGGGGCATGAAAACGAAGCGGTTGACGGTCAATGGACCATCGTCTCAGGACATGTCTACGAAGATGACACGATCAGCAGCGGTATTCCTTGTTTCAATCCAGAGGGTGATCCAGTTGAACTCATCGTCCTTGAGGGCGCAATCAATGTTGGGGGCGTTACCAATATTCTCGCAGACGGAACACAAACAGCCCCCACTGTAAAGTGGCAGGCACGTGCATACAAACTTCCTCCCGTAAATGAAGATGGATTTGGGGGCGCAAGATACATCTCGGCTGTGGATGTCTTCATTCCTCGTACCATAAACTATCAGTACAACACTCAACTTCGAATTCAATTGTTGGTTGATGCAGTCAATGCCTTGACGGATCGTTTTGGAGAGGACTTGGTCTTGGTTGTTGGACCCGCGGGTACATTTGGATTTGAAGGTCGCGTTCCGGCTCAGATTACAGGTACAATGGAAGATACAACTGTTGGGCGAGTATTGTTCTACGGAATCGTTCCAAAAGAGGTGCCATTCGATCTTGTGAATATGCCGCTTGGTAAGAAGCAACTAGCTGAATTGATAGATAAGAGTTATCGTTTGTCGGGTCCTAAGAATACAGTGATATTTGCAGACCAGATGTTGCGTTTGGGCTTTGAACAATCTACCCACGCCGGAATTTCAATCTGCATCAATGACATGCAAATCCCAGCGTCAAAGCGAAAGCATCTTGAACAGGCGGAAAAGAAGGTTGCACACTTCCAGCAGAGTTATGAAGGCGGAATGTTGACTTTCAAAGAGAAGTACAATCAAGTCGTTGACCTTTGGACACGTGTTACCGAACAGGTCTCCAAGGAACTCATTCAAGACATCAGTACAGAGAGTGTCATGGTTGACGGTGAAGAGAAGACTCAAACCTCATTCAACTCCATCTATATGATGATTGACTCTGGTGCTCGTGGTTCGAAAACACAGATTCGTCAGTTGGCTGGTATGCGTGGATTGATGTCTAAGCCAAATGGTGAGATTATTGAAACTCCGATTACGGCGAACTTCCGAGAAGGTTTGACTGTACACCAGTATTTCATCTCCACCCACGGTGCTCGTAAAGGTTTGGCAGATACGGCTTTGAAAACAGCGAACTCGGGGTATTTGACCCGTCGTTTGGTGGATGTTGTTCAGGACTTCGTCGTTGTCAAGCATGATTGTGAGACTTTTGATGGGTTAGAAGTTAAAGCACTCAACGATGGTGGTAAGATCATTGAAGATATCGGTTCTCGAGTCTTGGGGCGTGTAACGGCGGAAGATATTCAAGATCCAAACTCGGATGAGATTCTTGTTTACCGCAATAAAATCATCGATGAGGAAATCTCTGACAAGATTTTGAGTGCAGGGGTTCAAAAGGTCAAGATTCGCTCTGTTATGGCGTGTGCAGAAAAGCATGGTGTATGTGCGATGTGCTATGGTCGTGACTTGGCTCGCGGTCGTTTGGTCAACGTTGGTGAAGCCGTTGGGGTTATCGCCGCACAGTCAATCGGTGAGCCGGGAACCCAGCTGACTATGCGTACCTTCCACATTGGTGGTGCGGCTCAAGGTGGGGGACAAAAGTCTTCTCAAGAAGTAAACAACAGTGGTGTTGTACACTTCAGTGCCGACCTAAAAGATGCTCTCGTTGAAGATCGCAATGGTCAAATGTTGACGACCAACCGGAATGGAGAAGTATATCTATTGGATGAGCGTGGTCGTGAACGCGAACGCTATCCAATTGACGTAGGTTCATACATTTTGGTACAAGATGGTGAAAAGGTTGCCTCTAAGAAGATCATTGCCCGATGGGATCCGATGAATCGTCCAATTATTGTTCGTCAGAGTGGTAAACTGGTGATTCATGGAAACATTGATGGTGTTGAAATTTCCAAGAATGAGAGTACAGGCCTTGCACGTGTTAAAGTGAAAAAAGACTCTAAGCACAAGGTGATGCTTGAAATCATTATTGGTGACAAGACAAATCATAAATACAATCTTCCAGCAGAGACTCAAATTGATCCGAATGGTTTCTTACAGATGACGGCAGAAGACTTTAGAGCGTACTTTGAACTTAGTAATGAAGCACGTGCGGCACAAGGTTTGGAGACTCTTAAGGGTGACATCGTTGCTAAGATTCCACAGGAAAGTCAAGTCAAGAACCGCGACATTACAGGGGGGCTTCCTCGTGTTGCAGCCTTATTTGAGGCTCGTAAGCCAAAGAGAGCCGCAGTGTTGGCAACGGTTAGTGGTTATGTACGATTGGGTAAAGAAACAAAACGCAATCGTATCTTGGAAGTGTATCCAATGCTTGAAGCCTGTTTTGTGGATGCGAAAGAGATTGGTGCCTTGGCAGCTCAATATGTTGAAGTGATCAAGCAAGAGGGTGCATCTCTTCGTCCAGGTCAAGTGATATCCCTTGAGGCGTTCGAAAAGGCGAATCAAGAAGCTCTTGACAACGGCTGGACTCCTGCGACATGCAAAGGATGGAATGGCGAACCGTTGCAGAAGGAGTCGATTCCCAAGACTCGTACCATCTCAGTTCAAAATGGTGACCAAATCCGTGAGGGAATGATTTTGATTGATGGGGATGTTGATCCACACGATATTTTGAAAGTGAAGGGGCAAGTTGAATTGGCAGAGTATCTCCTTAACGAGATTCAAGAGGTCTATAGACTCCAAGGTGTGAAAATTAATGACAAGCATATTGAAGTGATCGTACGTCGAATGCTGCGAAAAGTTAAAATCATCGATCCTGGTGACAGCCACTTCTTGTTGGACAAAAACGTTGAACGATTTGAGTATGAATCTGAAAATGTTCGAATTCACAATGAGAATCGAAAGATTGAAGAAGAAAATCGCAAACGGGCTGCTTCGGGAGAAGAACTACTTCCATTGCTGAGAGAGGTCAAAGCCGAGCATGTATTCCTTGGGATTTCAAAAGCAGCATTGTCGACGGAGTCCTTCTTATCTGCGGCGTCGTTCCAAGAGACAACGAAGGTACTCACAGAGGCTTCTTTACAGAATAAAGTGGACCATTTGCGTGGCTTGAAAGAGAACATCTTGTTGGGTCGATTGATTCCAGCCGGTACTGGATTCAAACGGTATAAAGGAATCGAGTCTTCAACAGATGAGACTGAGTAAGAGAGTATGCTTCGGGGACATCCCAAGTAAGGATCCAAATCCCCGATGAATTCCTTGACAAATGAAGGCAGGTCCGTTAGGTTGACCTGTCTTTATTTCTTTAGAGAATAAATTTTTGATTGACAAATAGGAAAAGCAATATGCCAACCATTAACCAATTGGTCCGAAAAGGCCGCAAAAAGATTCCCAACACGACTAAGTCATTGGCTCTTCAAAAGAACCCGCAAAAGCGTGGTGTTTGTACACGTGTTTACACTACTAAGCCAAAGAAGCCAAACTCAGCATTGCGTAAAGTTGCACGTGTTCGTTTGACGAACAAGCTTGAAGTTACGGCGTACATTCCAGGTGAAGGACACAATCTTCAAGAGCACAACTCTGTATTGATTCGTGGTGGTCGTGTAAAAGACTTACCTGGTGTTCGTTATCACATTATTCGTAACAAGTTGGATACCAAACCTGTTGAAGGACGTCGTCAACGTCGTTCGAAGTACGGTGCAAAGAAGCCAAAGTAATCCAAAAGATCATTTAACAATTGTAGAAGGAAAATACTATGCCTAGACGTCGCGAAGTACCCAAGCGTAAATGGTTGCCAGATCCAAAATACCGTTCAGCCTCTGTTACGCGTTTTATGAACGTATTGATGTTAGACGGAAAGAAGTCTGTTGCTGAGAAAATCGTATATGGTGCATTTGATTTGGTCGCTGAAAAGACCAAACAACAACCTTTGGAAGTGTTTGAGCTTGCACTTCAAAACTGTATGCCAGATATGGAAGTGAAGTCACGCCGTGTTGGTGGTGCAAACTATCAAGTTCCAGTACCGGTTCGCCAAGATCGTCGCATGGCTTTGTCTATGCGTTGGTTGATTCAGTTTGCTCACAAGCGTTCAGGGCGTACAATGCGTGAGAAACTTGCAGCAGAACTGATTGAAGCAGCGAATCAACGTGGGAACGCTTTTAAGAAGCGTGAAGACACTCACAAAATGGCAGAAGCCAATAAAGCATTTTCTCATTTCCGTTGGTGATCATTCATCATAGGATTTGAATAATCGATAGAATATCGATTTTTACCCTCTCTCTATGGAGAGCTCTCGTCAATGGGGTGCGATTGGGGTATCGCGAAGTCAGACGAGTTCACACTAAAGCATATCTACTGAGGCAAGCCTGTAGATATGTGTGAATTCTAGACTCCCATTGGTTTGTTCGAAAACTTAACCATCATTCACAATGTGGAGTCAACATGTCAAAGGTTCTACGAATTCGATTGAAGAGCTATGATCATCAACTTTTGGATCAAGCCGCTCAAGAAATCATGAACAAAGTAAAAATGGACGAAGAGGACAATGGTCGCATCTCAGGTCCATTTCCGCTGCCAACCACCATCAATCGTTGGACAGTTCTTCGGAGCCCTCACGTAAACAAAAAGTCTCGTGAGCAGTTTGAAAGAAGAACCCATCATCGTTTGATTGATATTGCCAGTCCTACACAACG
>CALDQI010000492.1:0-2747 GCA_937911635.1 uncultured Pseudomonadota bacterium
CGATCTGTTGAACATTGTAATGACGAACGTCACTCAATGTTTGTCCCGGAATATATTCCATCACTATCGCCAAATTAGGTGATTGTATCAGATCATACACACCAACTAGATTTGGATGTGCTTTTATTTGATTCAACTTCAACAGTCGAAACGCCTCATCAATACAAGCCTGTCGACTTTTTAGATCTCTCGTATGGATAATTTTCAAGACCAAGGGTTCTTCTGTAGGATATGTGGTTCCAGGCACAGGCTGAACAAGATAAACAGTTCCCATACCACCTTGTCCAATCTCAGCTTCAATAATAAAATCTGTGAACCTGTCACCCTTCTTCAGCATGATATTTCCTTGAACTTGTCCATGAGTTTGACTACGTAATCGATTCAAAAAATAAATGCATTTCAAATTTCTCCATCAACATTGATGGAACATGATGTTTAAACATGAGATAGATACTGCATTAATTCTGTGCGATGCTGGATATTACCCCGTAAAAGAGCATATGCAAGATCAAACTCTCCTCTATTTACGTCCGTATACACGTCAAAAAATCTTGACTGTAACATTGACTCCGTAGGAAAAGAGAATTCCCGTATTTGATTGGAATGACGAAGATGCCAATGTTGCGTAAACCAAAAATGTTCTTCATTCAAACGCTTTGGTGTACTCAAAGAAAACTGTTGACAATGTTTTAAAGGATGTCTCCCAAATAAGGCGGTCGCATACATTATTCCAAAAGCCAAAACATCGGTCGATGTTGGCTCAACCAAGGGATTATTGTGTTGTTTGGAAATATGCTGTTGTATCCATTGAGCACTCTTGTTTTGATAGGGATGCACAATTGGATAGTGAAACACATTGGATGTGAAGATACTACCGTTTTGAGATACTCTCTGATTAGTACTTAAATAAAAATCATTGTGTTGAACCAATTCTGTTAAATGTACCTCTTCCATTTTAAAATAAACACTTGGGTCAATGAGATGAAACTCTCGTTCGGTTGGATCCAAGATCATATTTTCAGGTCGGATATCACCATGTGGTCGATGAGTGCATGCATCCCATAAAGCTGGAAGAGCTCCGTGTAAGATGTTTTTCCGCTTCGTAAAGGGTAAATCTGCAAATGATTTCCCCTCATAAAATGGCATACATAAAGCATAGTCACCACGTCGCTCGAAAGGATCTACAATTTGCACCAAATCAATGCAAGAATGATTGTATGCATCACCACTTTTTTGTACAGCAACAAACTCCTCAAATAATATGCGATTGATGATATCCGATCCGACATTCGTGGGTCCCAAATGTGTAAATACAGACGTGGCGTCGTGCCAACCGTAAGAGGATAAAACCGTCTTATCAACACGACCATTCTGTATCTGCCGCGGCACTTTTACACATACTTTGTCTCCTGCATAAAAGCCTGTGTATAACTCAAACAGATTGCCAACATAGAACAACTGTAGATTGATGATATCAATCGTATCAAACTTCATCAATACATCCATAGTAAGAGATTACAACGGTTATTCATTCTAGACTGGAGAAAAGTCACTTATAAGCTGCTACGCATTCGGTCCTTTACTCACTTCCTTCTTAGGTCTGTTCCAGTGCACAGCCTTCTTCTTACCGGTGCAGACAACAAAAAACTCAACCGACTCGTTTCGAACGGCAACCGGTTTCACGCGACGTACTTTTGAAAAGTGCTGAGACAGGCTGAGAACAAATGGATGCGCATCCTCACCATCAAAAACTTTGGCGACAAAAATGCCATTCTGCTTGAGCGTTACAAGGGCTGTCTGTAGAGCAATGTGAGCCAATTCGACTTGACGGATGTGATCGGTGAATCTATCACCCGAGGTGTTTGGCGCCATATCAGACAACACCAAATCGGCTGTACCGCCAAGTAACTCAAAGAAATCTTCTGGGTTGGTATCGACAATCGACTGATGCAAGAAGGTTCCAGGGTACTGATCCAAATTCTGAATGTCAATCCCCACCATCTTGACATTCGGTCGGTTTTTTCGTACAAACTGTGACCATGAACCGGGAGCACAACCCAAATCTATTACGCGTCTTGTTTTACGAAGTACCTGAAACCGACGTTCTATCTCTTCAAGTTTATAGACCGAACGAGCAGCATACCCTGCTTCTTTAGCCTTTATGGACCATCTATCTGGTCTTTTACGGTTGTTGCGTCCCATCAGATTGTACACCCACACGCATCTTCAATTTTGGTCCAAACAGGATCGTATCCCTTTCCACTTAAGGAAGAGAATACCTTGAACTCACTTCCTTTGGCTCCAAAACCCTCTTTGAGCTTCTTAACCTGCTTATTCAGCGCATTGCGCTTTAACTTATCTGCCTTCGTGGCCACGATAACAAATGGAATCCCGTAGTGCCGAACCACGTTGACCATCTGGATATCCATCTCTTGAATGGAATGCCGAACGTCCACGAGAATCACTACCAATTTCAGATCTGTGCGATTGAGAAGATAATTCTCGATCATCTGACCCCATTTGCGTTTTACTGCCAATGGTACTTTTGCAAAACCATACCCAGGCAGATCGACAAACCGAATTTTCTCATTGATCCGAAAACAGTTTATCAGCTGTGTTCGCCCCGGCTGACCAGACACACGAGCGGCTTTTTTACGTCCCAATAGAGTATTGATGGCGGAAGATTTTCCGACGTTTGAACGACCAACAAAAGCGACTTCTGGAAAAGAGTCCAAGATAGGTGTTTG
>CALDQI010000493.1:0-6237 GCA_937911635.1 uncultured Pseudomonadota bacterium
GCAGCGATTCTAGTTGTATCCATTGCGATGTGGGGATTGTCTGGTGATTCAAACACTGTACTAGAGTCCGAAACGGATACAACAACTGTGGTGGATCAAGAAGTTCCTGAAATCCCAATGGTTCCTAAAGTTACAGTGAAGAAGGACGGTGGATCGAATGGTTCTGTGGATCCAGTAGTAGACAAAGACACTCCAGAACCGACTGAGACTGTCAACAGTGTACAATCTGTAGATGCGGTACAATCTGCTGAGACAGGTGTGGACGTTCAAAATGCAGAAGAGAACTCTACGGTGAAGCCTAAGGCACCCGCCGGAGAACCAATCTCCAGTACGCCAGTCGCTCAACCCAAATCAAACAGTACGGTAACTAGCGTTGGTACGCAAAGCACAAAGCCACAAACGAAGGTTCCACCCAAGCCGGCCAAAAAATCGACACCAGCCAAACCAAAAGTAAAAAAGAAGCCGGCACCTCAAAAGCCAAAGACAAAACCGAAGCCCATTCCACAGAAGGATCCACAAGAGGACAATGGATGGGGTGCTGTACAATCTGGAGGCTGGGGCGCCGAGACGTGTGGAGTAACGGTAAAATCAAATGTATCGACGGCAAAAGTGTACATTGATGGCGTGCAGAAGGGTTCTGTTGGTAAAAATTTGTCCGTTGACTGTGGCCAACACAAGATGGAAGTTCGCTCTGAAGGATATAAATCCAAGACTCGAACCATAGATTTAACGAGTGACGCCTCGTTTACAATCGATCTGTCTCGGTAAGCCAGTGCAAGTTCTTTGGCAGGGTACTTTTCTGGTACTACAGAGAGATACTGAATGAGTAACTTGAATATACAAGGGGCTCTGCAAGAGTATGGTGTTCTTTCAGGTATGTCTTCACACCAACTAGGCACCTTATTTGCACAGTGTGCAGAGGAACAGAAGAATCTTCAAGAGGCGTTAAACGCTGGCGTGTTGCCATTTTGGTCGTTGGACAATCGTTCCACTGAGATAGAAACTTGGAAAGATAAGCTGAATGCCTACGACAAGATGATCGTTGTCGCCTCACCAATGATCGTACAAAGTATTCAGCATATCGAGACAACATATAATGTCCGGTACATCACCTCAGTGACTTCTGAGGTGTCGGATTGGAAGGACACACTGCTGGTTGTTTTAGCCTCCGATGTTTGGATGAATGTGTGGTTGTCTCATCATTTAGACACAACGAAGATATCTAAGGGCTCTATTGTATATTGCATTGAAGATGAAACGAGTATACCCAAAGATGTTGCGATTGCATCCGCTATTGAACCTTCGATCGAGACAGGGGTGTTGGATGAAAGGTTTGTTTGTTTTACCAATTTTGCAATGGCTTTACAGGCTGATTGGCGTGCAGCGTTAGACGGTATCAAGCGTGGTGTGGAGCGCATTTCCACCTCAACAGTTTGGGACAATACATCTGCTCTGTTGGCAGTCTTAGCGTGTGGACTGGATTTTCAACCACATGTTGAGACCGTTTTTGTAGCCGATGTTGACTGTTGGCAGGAGGTTCAATCTCTATCGATTTTGACAGGACGGATGGAGTCCAGAATGTCATCGGAGTTAATTTCTCAGAGCCGTTTGGTCCTCTCGCAAACGGTTCAAATCGGAGAAGAGGGCATCTTTAATATGCTTTCGGCCAATCCCAAGCAGTTGGTGATACTATTGCGTCCGGAACAACAGAGTGACGAATCTCCCTTGATTCGAAGCCTGCAAGTGCAGTACAACGTTCTCCAGCAATGGTTGTTCAATGAGCAGGTACCACATGTCATTTGGGATATCCCCAACAATTGGACCACGACAACGAGAATGGCTTTTCGAATTCAATGGATACATCGAAGTATGTTGACGGTTGCGATGCAAGGGGACGACCCCACACTCTATGATGCGGCAGATCGGTGGAGGGAAACGTCGACAAATCTGTGGAATCGGTTAGGTTCCAGTCTAACTTAGCGAAAGAGCGTTTGTTGTAGAGAGGGATGGCCATGTCTGATGAAAGACAAGATGACTTACTACCAGAATTTGAAGATAACGAACAAGATGTATTGTTGCAGGTCCAAATGTGGGTTTACAACATTGTTGTTGGTCAATGGAAAAAGTTATTGATAGGATTTGGCGGGATTTTGTTGATTGTATTGATCAACGGTTTGTACACTGACAGTGTTATTGAATCGCAGAGACTCGTTCATGCTGAGGTCGCAATGGTTAAGTATGAACTTCCTGAACCGAATCCCATGGCACAGTATGGCTTAGCCCCAATGGACAATCCAAATGATTCCAAAAGAATGGAGTCTTTAAAGGCGTCTGCCAAAGAGTTGGAGCGGATTGCATCAGAGGCTTCCGGTGCGGCTGCTTGGTTCGCTTGGATGGATGCAGCTGCTGTATGGTCTAGAGCCAATGAGTCAGAGGCTCAGATCGTAGCGCTGACCAAAGCGACGGAGGTAGCTGCAGACGAGTCCCTAGTCTCTGTCGCAACGATGCAACTTGCCAATGTCTACCAGGCTTCAAAGAAGTCTACGGAGGCCATCGCAGCATTGGAGAGTGTCATTCAGTTAGCCAGTGCAGAGATGAAGGCTCAAGCCTGTCTTAATTTATCTCGAATGTATATGGATGCTGGAGATATGGAGAAGGCAAAAACAACGCTTGCACAAGTGTCTGAAGCCCCCATGGCTTTACAGAATGATATCTTACTTCTTCAAGCTCAGCTGGATGGGTGATGAACTGGCTTCAAACGCTGGGTTTTTTATGGGTATCAACCACGTCATCGGTTGAAGAAGGCTCTGCCAATCGTTCTCTTCATGAACCTGTCTTAAAGTGGAGACTCGATATCGTGCCGGAGTTGCAAAACTCTACCAGTGTACAATACTCTGGTGTGAGTACGTACAATGAACTGTTGTATTTGGGGACATCGAATCGGTCGGGCGTATTGATGGTTGACCATCGGTATGGTGTGCGAGTGGGGCGATTGAATACCTCCGCCCCTGTTCAAGCGACCCCGACAATATTAACTGTGAACGGTGAGCAGCAATTGTTTGCTGTGGATCTGTCTGGGATGGTGTACGCTTGGAAATTACCAACGCAGAGCACACAGGCTGTAAATGAGTCGTATCAGAGTAAGCCACAATCCAATCGCAGTCATGATCATCTAGTCTTGTGGGAAACAGCACTGGATATACCCGTTAATACACCCATTGAAAGTGATGGCCAGAATCTATTTGTTTCAACAAACAATGATATAGTCTATGCCTTAGATCTAGCTGGAACAGTGAGATGGCGTTTCTCTCACAAAGTGTCGCCGACAAGAAAAGGAAATCTACAGCTCTTTGGGGCAGGCAGTCCATTGCTATTAGAAGACAGTATTGTCGTGGGGTTTTCAGATGGCGCAGTGCTTCGATTGTCAAAGAGTGATGGAACTGTATTGGAAAAGGTGTACAACGGCGATGGCCGGTATCCAGATGTGATTGCCAAGCCGGCGGCGGTACAAGGTGGGATTTTGATCTCTGGCTTCGAACAGCCTAGCTATAAAGAGTCTAAGGAAACTGTGCTCTGGAGTCAGTCTTTCGGTTCCGTACAAGGTTCGATTGTGGATCCTGTACAGGGGAACGACACAATTGTCTATCACGCTGGTTCGGATGGGAAATTACGGAAATTGGATACCACAACTGGTGCAGTCATTTGGGAATGGGATTCAGATACTGGGGCAGCTTTGACAACACCTCTGTGGTTTGACGATCAGATATTGATTGCCAGTCACGTATCGGGTTTATTTTTAATAGACTCGAGTACGGGGGCGGAATCTTGGCGGTCTAGACTACACCATCGTCAGACTGGGTACATGCACACTCCAGTGATTCATGAGTGTTCCATATATGGAATTACGACCAAAGGGTTCTTAGAAGAATACAGTGTGTGTAGCAAAACGGAACCATAGCACTTGTGTCAAATTCTGTCCGCCTCCTTGCCAATTGGTCATTCATATGTCATAAATACACTAGTACCGACTCAATATCCAGTGTGTTGGTATACTCCCACCCAATCCTCCCTCCCTCGAGGTACTCATGTCAGAGTCTGAAGAAACCCAGAGTCGAACTGGCTTTCGTAAATTCGCCAAGAAGATTTTGTCCGATGACGAAGGCAATACTACAGTTGACCCCAAAGAAATGTTGTCTTCTATATTGCAGTTGTCTGATAAAGCTCGTACTGAAACGGTTCGGTTGTTGGCGAAGGAGTTCCGAGGATATTTAGATGCACTGGAAATCAAAGATGACGTGCACGATCTGTTGACATCCTATTCTGTTGAAGTGCAAGCCTCATTTCGCTTGAAGCCTGTAAAGAAGAAGCCTGTAAAGCAGAAGGATTCTTCCGATGAACCGGATGCAGCATCTGATGAATCCAGTGGGGACTCATAATGCAGTCTTCGGAGGAAAAGATACACAACCCCAAGTTGTTGAACAATCAGCCTGATTACAACGATACAGATCAACTGTCGATGGTTGTTTTGGGCTCTGGTTCCAGAGGAAATGCATATTATATTTGGAATCGAGATACGTCAGTGCTGATTGATTGTGGGTTGAGTACCAAGCAGATTCTTTTGAGGCTTGAAAAAGTTGGGATTTTACATCCTCAAGTTGATGCTGTGTTCATTACGCATGAACATACAGATCATGTATCCAGCTGTGCAATTCTTGAGAAACGATTGAACCGTTTGGGGCAGCAACCAACCTTTTATATGAGTCCGGGGACCTTTTGTGCAGCGCCGGAGAAGTGTTTACCTAAAAAGGTATCCTTAATCCGAGACCTAGAGATTGTTCAGATTGGTAGTGTGTTGGTGGAGGCTTTTGAAGTGCCTCATGATGGTACCGAGTGCCTTGGCTATAGAGTTGGATACAACGGTCACTGGGCCGGTGTGATTACAGACTTGGGTGACGTAACGGATGTAGTGATCGACAAAATGAGAACGATGACAACCATGGCTTTTGAGTTCAATCATGATGTTCACATGTTACAAAACGGCTCCTATCCACTTCAAGTGCAGGAAAGGATACTAGATTGGTCGGGTCATTTATCCAATGACCAAGCAGCTGAAGCGCTTGAGCGTTCTGTATCCCCAAGATTGCAGCATCTCATCTTGGCGCATATTTCTGAGCAAAACAACTGTCCCGCTCTGGCAGAATCCATCGCACGAAATGTATTGGAGCGTTCTTGTCATACTGATTTGGTCCATTTGCATGTGGCAGAACAAAACAACCCATCTCCCATCTTCACGGTTGATCAGAAACCAAAGATGGTTTTGCCGACAGCATTGATCTAGTTCTTTGAATGGGGATCATGTATTCTTCAAAAGAGTATGTGTACTCCTTTGTTGAACGGTGTCTCATTTGATCATACATAGTATAAAACTTCCTAGGAGTGCACATGCAGGCGCAAACGTTGTTGTTGATCAGATCGTCATCTCTAACCGCTAAGGAAGCCAGTGCGTTGCCGAGGTCTTTTCAAGCGGTAATGGGGGCTCATCCCATCATTGCTCGAGCAGATGTATCTTTGAGTGCCAAAGAGATTATTGGATTGGCGGTGCACGCGGGTCGTGTACTCTTTGATGCCGAGGTTGTATTTCATGAGCGGATTGCGCCGATGTCGGGTTCGTTAATGCCACTTGATCAGTATGTATATACCTTGGATAACGTTGATTCCTCTGGGGGAATCGATTCAACGTTACCGGCAAGTCTAGACCCGATCAGTTCATCAGAGGCTGGTATCGAGGCTGGTATCGAAGACGCTGAGATCATTCTAGAGTCTTCTACATCGAGTACTCAACAAACGAGTTTGGCAGCCCCTCAGCGTTCGATCTTTGACAGAATGAACGATACCGTGTTGGAAGATGAAACTGTGGTCCCTGAACTGATTCACTGGTGGGACTATGTTGATGCTGGACAAACCGATGTCGCTTTATCGATGATTGCACAGCAGCCTCGATTGGATCATGATTCTCAGATGAAGGCGCGTGAGTTGATGCAGTCGGATGACCCTGAAAAGGCAGTGTTTGTTTGTTTTGCCGCCAGACAGTTTCAGTGGAAATCATGGGTGCTGTCCATTCGTAAATTGTTCAAACATGTTGATCCACGCGTACGCGCAGCCGCAGTATCTGCAGTGGGTGAACTGGCCGGACCTTCTTTGGCACCCTCTGTATATCTGATGTTGTCCGATGCAGAT
>CALDQI010000494.1:0-4174 GCA_937911635.1 uncultured Pseudomonadota bacterium
TGCCGGTGGTGGTGGTGGTGCTGGTGGCGGACTGGGTTGCAGTGGTGGAAGTAACGCTAGTGGCGGAGTCGGTGGAAATGGTGGCAATCGCTTTGGAACTGTTGCTGGTGGAAATGGCAATAACTACAACGGAACTTTTGGGTTTGGTGGAGCTACTGGTGCCCCCGGTCAACCTGGAGGTGGTGGTAGTGGCGGACAAGGTGGTACTGGTACCTCCGGATGCTGTACAGGTCAGGGTGGAGCTGGCGGCGGCTGGGGTGGTGGTGGTGGCGGAGGCTACAACGCTGGAAGTGGACGTGTCACTGGAAACGGTGGTAATGCTGGATATGCTGTTCGGATTAACTCAGGCTCATTGAACTGGCTCAGTGGATACAATATCACTCAGGTGAAAGGTCTTGCTCAGTAAAAGTTATATGGAACCATTCGCCTACTTTCATATCTGCAATAACTGTTGAATAATATCCTATTGGACATCTTCGATATTTATGAATTTTTATCTACCATTGATGGAGATTGTACAAATTGTCCGGACAATAAAAATTTGAAATCGTATTCCTATTTACGTTACTATTGTTGTGATTTTCCGATACATTTCAGAATACCTTAGGAGCTCATATGAAATACATATTATTACCTGTTGCAATTACATTCGTCGCCTGTTCATCCCCGAAGGGAGATTCTGGAGATTCAGACACAACCGTAAGTGGAGAATGCGGCACTGTACATACAGTCACCACAACCGATGATAGTGCTGATATGGAAGTATACATGGACTTTGATCCTGAAGACCTCACCATCGCAGTTGGAGATTGTGTAAACTTTGTCATGAGCAATACACACAACGCCGTTGAAGTCAGTCAAGAGACATACGAAAACCGCAGCGGAGCAGCATTAGATGGTGGTTTCAACGTTACCTACGGAGAAACTCAAGAAGTATATTTTGGAGAAGCCGGTGTACATTACTATGTGTGTCAGCCTCACATCCAAATGGACATGGTGGGTACAATTACTGTAGAGTAATCCAACATTCTATCTTGATTTAAACTATATCTAGATTGACTCAAAAGGCTGCATGAGCAGCCTTTTTTGTTTTTTGAATGGTGTATCTCTAAATGGATTATACAAAGAACATCCAGCCTAGATGAAGAAGGAGTGTTCCCATCGTTAACAGGACGCTGATTTTGTGAAGCAAAGCGAACTTCTTTTGGTCTCCATTGTCCCTGGCTCGGTTTGTCGCTGGAATTAAAGCATTGCATACAATTCCAGATAGAATCGTATAGGCACCGATTGTGAGTTGAAGTATCTCCAATCCAGATATTGCTTCGAGCCCAGTATAGATGACTCCGGCAACCGTAATTGCCTTAAACAGTTTGGGAAATATAGCCCTTAACACCAACGCCTTTTGAGCATCTTCGAGTTTTGTAAATACAATCGGTGCTACAAAAGCAGTTTGAAAGACAATCCAGCCCGAAATTAAACCGGAGAGCAGTATTTGAGCCTTAATTAGTGTATCCATATTCTCTCATCCATCATTAAATTATTTTGAAATCATTCGGTACAAAACAATTAACGTTAAATTTAATGATCAACGTTATAATTGGGGTGCAGCATGGTGCTTATGTAAGCAATGCTGCAGCTATACATCTAATCCACTGCTTACAAGATCGACAGGGTTAGTGAATTCACTGATTACCTGAGGCATCCTCAAGGTTTGCTCCAAGTCCATTGCCCCACCACCGATACCATCAATGATAATCGTTCCATGCGGTTTAGTATGGATAAACATTTGATTGACAATCAATCATATCAGTGTTTGGTTGGGTGTTGAAACATACAGGTTCTTTCATTCCGTTATCGTATCCACAAGTTTGAGGCTGCGTCTTCCGCCACTGCGCCGATCCCGTTACCGTAAGTACCACAGGTGTTTGTGGCATCTGGGTCAAGCCAAGCCGTGGAATGTTCATTGGTGTAATCATACTGGAGGAACTCATAATACCGTACGTGGGTTCCGATACCGATTTGTGGACCCCATCCAGCAACGATCGTATTTTCAATTCCCGAACCGTAGCCAAATCGAAGCTTACTGTAGCGATTTGGAGATGTGCTGCCACTCGTGGAATGATTGTAGCCGTTGATTCCAAAAAATTGGCTTTGATAGACGAATTGCATCTCTCCTGTAAAGTCCTGAGTCAGCAAGCCCCCCCTACATCCACCACTGTAACCCAGAACCACACCTTGAAGCATGATCTCAGGGCCTGAAAAGAGCTCAAGTGCAGTCAGTCCATCGACCCATACATTGGACTGCCAAACGAATGGCACCCACGTCTGCCCGTTGCTTTCACACTCGTTTTGGTCCGTGTAAGCAGGGTCGTCGCAAGCACCGTTGGCAAGACAGTCTGTTTCGTTATCCCACTGTGGATCGCTACAAGCACCACCTTCCGAACAGGTTGTGAGCGTCATCGAAGTGCCGTCGCTGCAGGTACCCATGTCGTAGTAATGAATATTATGCTGGATTGGCTCAACGAAGGACAATCGAAGGGTGGTACCCTCGACCGAGTTGTAGGATTCAAACTTTGCGCTTACACCGTTGACATCGACGTTCGGTTGGTTCTGCCCATCGTTGATCGTCGCCGTGCTCTCCCAGTAAATCGCATCGTAGTCAAGGGTATCGTCAGAGCCCAGCGCCCGCATCAGTAGCGTCCATCCGCCGCCGTCGTGGGTCATATCGCAGTATGCTTCGTAGGCACCAGTCCCAACGGGATCGAGCCAATACAAACCATCTTCCGAGTAGGTCAGTGGCTGCTCGACTATGATTTCATAGCAGCTGGTTGCTGGACAAGCCGCGATGTCCCCATATCCATTTAGACACAGTACATCTACCGGAGAAGACTCTACAGTATGAGACAACGTATCATCCATCACCTCTACTGTACATGCCCATTGCTCTCCATCTTGGGTAAACACACCCGGAACAGTATCATTGGGATAGACAGTTTCGTTCAACCCACCGACATAGGGTTGTCCATTCTGCGTCCAAGAGATGACTATGGTCAAATCATCTCCATCAACATCATTTGGTATCTCTGACAAAACGCATTGGATATCATCAACGGTTGGTACTGGTTGTGGAGGAAGTATCTCAGCACCGTTCAAAGTAGGGGCTGCATTTGCAGTCGAAATGACATCTGAAATAACAGAGAGCCCAGTATCTTCAGCATCTTCGGGTGTAACCACTACATACACCTGCTGATTTCGGAGGTAATACAGTTCCCCGTTCAAAGTATTTCCACCCAGTGCGGACTTGACGGAAATCCCATCCACAAACCACTCATAGTGTAAAAGGATGGGATCGGAATCGAAATCCGATGCAATAACGGTAGCCGTGATCACATCGTTGACCGTAGGTTCCGCCGGAGACAATGAAATGTCAACGATCTCTGGTGGGGTATTCACAACTGACACACTAGATGTCAGCATGTCGAGCGTTGCTGCGGTTCCTTGACCATCTGATACCGTTACATCACAGGTAATCTGATCACTTGAGGCAAAAGGTCCCAGCAAGGTATCCATCAAGCCAGTTTGCACGACATTTCCATTGATCGTCCATGTAAATTCATATGACAATACATCACCATCGATATCCTGAGCGACTGGGATGCAAGTGATATTGTCTTGAGTCGTTGGATAAGACGGTATTATTCCCACAGATTGGAAATCTGGCGGCGTATTGACGACCACACTCCCCGAACTTTCTGACTGAACTTCACCACCAGAGCCATCCGTCACAGTGACATCACAAACAATCGTATCTCCTCGAACTGCATTTCCACTGGACAATGTCAATTGTGAATTGGTATCCAACGACAGACCTCGTTGAATATCAAGAACCGAGTTCCCATTCATCCAAACGTAGTCCACATACAATTCAGACTGATCCAGATCTGTTGCCATTACCGTACACTCTAATGTTGTTCCCGCTCGAACCCCCTCCCCTGAAGGTGCATAGACGAGAACGTCTTGGATTTCAGGCAGACGATTCTCAATAGACACTATTGCATCCATCGGATCCGACACAGTTCCATCTATTTCAACCAACTGAGCACTACAACGAATTTGGTCGTTCGGCTGAACCAACGGTGCTTCTGGAACAAAGGTATCTGTACCAAACTCCACA
>CALDQI010000495.1:0-6149 GCA_937911635.1 uncultured Pseudomonadota bacterium
CCCGAACAACAAATCTCGCGCGCGAGCTGCATTCTTAACGAGATTGCTGGTCTGCGATGATATTTTGAGTACAGCCGTTACAAGTCCGAGTTCATTACAAGTGGATGCACAGAACATTGATGACTTTGTCCGGACAGACCCTGGTTGTCTCTCTTGCCATCAGACCTTAGATCCAGTGGCGGCATCTCTGTATGGTTTCTGGCAGCACGATATGCACGATGTGGTTGAACTCTCTATATACCATCCGGAACGAGAGTGGGATGGAGAAAGAGATCTGCAACTGGATATGGCTTGGTACGGGAAACCCATATCTGCTCCAGCGGAATTGGGAGAGCGAATAGCAGCCGATGAACGCTTTTATCCTTGTGCCGTGTCAAGTTTGGCAGAGCGACTATGGCGTAGACCTGTGTTGAGTATCGATGAAGGACGCATTGAAACGATTGCCCATCAAGTGTCGCAACAAGATGGTCGGTATAGAGATATTTTCAAGGCGTTATTGAAGTCTCCAGAGTACCAAATTTCGATTCCGAGCGATCCTGACGATGAACGAAGTGCTTCGACAGCAAAAATGATGACGGCACATCAAATACAACATTCAATACAAGAACTCACAGGTTTTGAGTGGACGGACTCTTCGTTGAATCTGCTTGATAATGACGAGTGGGGGTACAGAATGTTGTTGGGAGGGATTGATGGCCGGTCGACGACGCAATGGTTGGAGGCTCCGTCCGCAACTCGCCAGTTGACGTTGAAGCGGTTCTCGCAGTTGGCTGCAGAGCACGCAGTGACAGAAGCGATAGAAGTGAATGGTCATGATTTGTTTCTTGGTCAGAACCCGTTGGATATCAGTGCTGATGAAGAACTGTTTACAGCCATTGTAACCAGCTGGAGACTCCGATTGATGGGTGAGGCACCGAATCAAATCGAGATGGGAATGCTTCAAGAGCGGTTCGCAGAAGCTGAGGGTGCATTTGGACGTGAAACGGCATGGACATTGATGCTATCCATATTTCTACGTAACACCAACACTTGGTTGTATTGATGCAGAACAAGAATCGAATCAGTCATCGAATCAGTCGTAGGTCGTTGTTGAAAGGGGGGCTTGGGCTTTCGTTATTGCCATCAATGACTCCACATTCAGCGATGGCAAATGAAGATGAGCGTCGTTTTTTGTTTGTGTTTGCCGAAGGTGGCTGGGACCAGTGCCACATTTTTGCCCCCCTTTGGAGCAACTCTCAAATTGATATGGAGCGAGATTCTAGTCTGGGACAGGTGGGGAATATACAGTACGTAGATTCTCCGATCAAGCCTGCTGTAGGTGAGTTTTTACGGGCTTATGGGCATCGTACATGCTTCGTCCATGGGATTGGTGTTCGTTCAGTTGCCCACGATACGTGTTTGAGACTGATTTGGGCTGGTACCAGTAATGACCGTTGCAACGATTGGGCGAGCATTATTGCCTCTCAAAGTCAGTCGGAATATTTGTTGCCGCATGTGGTCCTTTCAGGACCAAACTACTCCTCCGATTATTCCTCGTATGTTTCTCGTGTGGGGGCGAATGGTCAACTTGGTCTTCTGTTACCACCAGAGAATTTTACATCGAGTACCATTGATACATTTGAAGATGCTTGGTTGGCACAGGTTCAAAGTACCCCTGATGCCGCGTCTGAACGATTCCTTGCGCTTCAGCAGCGCGCTTTGGTTGCCGAGGCTAATTTACAGTCAATTCAAAATCTAGACAGCACCCTTAATTTATTAGAAACAGGGGAAGGCAACGATTTAGCATTGGATATTCAGAGAGCCATTGCACTGTTGGGCAACAATGTCTCAAGGTGTGTCAGTTTGAAGCACGAAGGGTTTCAAGGGTTGGGGTATGATTCTCATGCTGCAAATCAGGTTCAAAGTCAAAATTTACAAGAGCTGTTTGGTGAACTTACGTTGGCTCTGCGTATTGTTGAAATGCAATATCCACTGTTGTACAACAATTTAACTGTGGTGGTACTGTCCGAAATGGGTCGTTTTCCAAAACTCAATCAGCGACAAGGAAAGACACACTGGATGCATACCTCCGCAATTTTGATTGGGTCTGGTGTTCAAGGTGACCATATGGTTGGTGCCTACAACAATGATTGTATGTCCTCTCCAGTGGATCTGGTTACAGGCGGAGTAACAGACAACGGAGTGTTGATGAAACCCGAACATTTAGGGGCTACACTATTGCAATTGGCTGATGCAAACCCCATTGATCACATCCAAGATGTTCCTCCGATATTAGGAGCACTGCTGTGATTGTTCTTTGGCTGGCGTGTACGCAAGAAGATGTCTCTCCTGGTTTAGACGTTCGACGTTTTCAAACGGCTTTGGTCGATCTTGAAAGCAATGTGAATCGGGGTTTTGAATCCGGATTGCCCAGTATGTTTCAAGTTGGGAATACCTATATTGAGACCATAACAGAATGGGGGGATGATCAGTGTCCCAATCTCACTGTACAGTTCAGCGGCGTTGATGGTCATTGGGTGGATGATTGTGTGACTTCTTCAGGGAATCGATTCTTTGGCTTCGCGACATTCTCTGCATTGGCCGTTCAACAAGAAGATGAGATGGGAAATGGAGGTATTTTCTCCTCTGTATGGGGGTCTTTTGATGCCATACACAGTAGCGGTGAGACTCGAACCATTGGTGGTCTCGGTCAGATAGCATTGGCAGATCGCGATGGTGGTTTCGATATGAATCTCCGAGGATCATTTTGGTTGGACAGCGACAATCTTTGGATGCAAGAAGGGTCGAGTTCCTTTGAACTGCACGGCAGTATCTACGAGAGGATCGAGTTTACAGGCGGGGTTCACTACCCGAATGCTACGATTGTCTTTGACAATACCATTTATGATATCGATCAATGTGGCGGTACGGCTTATGGGAAACTCAAACTTCGTGACGCATCTGGGTATTGGTTTGATTGGCAGAAGATTGCTTGTGAAGATTGTGCCATCGTTGGATGGGAAGGCTATAGTGTTGGCGAGATTTGTATTGGAGATGCCTTAGATGATGCTATACAAGCGTTGATTGATGACTCTCGCGAATGGATAGAACAGGAGTAGTATGCCTACAATCACCGAAATCTCTATGCCACAACGCTTTATCCAGTCTGCTCTAGCCAATGTGGACCTCGCACACTGGTTTGTGTGGTCCCACGGTATTTGTGTAGGATATTGGGATGAGACAGAGGGTACACATTCTGTTTGTTGCTGGTGGACAACGCTCGATCGTTCTTATCTCTTTCAAACAGAATCCATTATGGATGTTTGTGTTGATGATCATCAGATTGCCATCCTATCATCTGAAGGCTTTCACATCTGGGATGGTCAGTTGGTTGTCGACAGTTATAGTACCCCAGCCGAAAAATGGCGGAAGGTATATATTGGGACTTGGGGAGTCGTTGGATTTGTAAACCATGGGTATCATCTTTGGATGAAGTCTACTCAGTCCGTACATCGACTTCCTACAGGGGTTCAAAAGGTGTGGGCAATGGGTCATTCAAGTGATCAAGAGGTGCTTTGGTCTCATTGGGGACAGTTCTTTTTGTACAACCATCGCCATGGACAAACGACTGCCTTAGAGCCTTTTAAAGACACTATGGATACATGGATAGCCTTACGAGGTGGATGGTGGGTAGCCGTTTATGAACATTCATTGGTGGCTTGGCACAGGAGCAGGAGCGTTCTACGATTTGACAATATGGACATTATGGATGTGTCGATTCGAGCCTCTCAGACCAGCATTCTAATTTTGCTCGCTTCGGGACAGGTTCTAGAGTGGCGTCCACAAGAAGACCCAGTACCCAAAGAGATTGCTGAGGTGGAAGGAGATTTCTTTATTGGAGATGGGATTGCTTTTAACGATGGTGAAATTGAGTATCTCATTTGAGATTTTTATGGTTGTAAAGTGAATAAACGAGTCCCGATGGTCGTTTCCTAAGTACACCGTCATCAACGTTGCAAAAATGGGTGTTTTGGATTACGATTGTATGATGGTTCTAGACCATATCTTTACTTAAGGAGAGACCATGATTGCGTTGTTTGCATTTATGTCATTCGGATTTGCCAACCCACTTGATGATCATTTGGATAAAATTTCTGACAAGTATAAAGGAGTTACCGGTATTAAAGCCTCGTTTATACAAGAAACGTCCAATCCGTTTCTACCCAAACCTGTCATTCAAGAGGGGTTTGTACACATTTCAAAACCCTCCTTGCTGCATTGGGAGTTTCAAAAACCAATGGAACAGCATTTCTATGCCGATGCTGAAAAGATAACCATCTGGTCTCCTGTACAGAATCAAGTCATCATTTCGTCCAATCAGCAAAATGACGACATATCCGCTCTGTTGACCGATTTACCCAGTTTGCAAGAGAAGTATGTAATTCAGCTTGTCGAGAACGAAGAAACGCCGAGCATGGTTCAATTTTCGTTACAACCCAAAGAAGAAAACCCACTTGCGCAGGGAGATTTTTCTCTATGGTTTGACAAGACCAGCTATGTTTTACAGCGGGTAGTTGTGAAGACAGAGAACGCTTTAACGACTGTAAAGTTTGCAAACATGTCCCTCAACCCAAAGTTTGAGGACAGTGAGTTTGTATTTGTTCCCCCAAAGGGAGCGGATATTCAAGACTCTCGGCAGTAAGACTAGAGGAGGCACCATTGCCCAATAATACTCAAAAGGTACACTTCGTCAGTCTCGGGTGTCCCAAAAATAGAGTAGATTCTGAGGTGATGCTCGGTCAGTTGGACAGTGATTATGAGTTAACCGACAATGCAGATGGCGCCGACGTTATTGTAGTCAATACATGTTCTTTTATTCAATCAGCCACTGAAGAGTCCATCGAAGTCATTTTGGATATGGCTCAGAAGAAGGCTGAGGCCAGCTGTCAAAAACTGATCGTGACGGGGTGTATGGTCCAACGATATGGTCAAAGTCTTGAAGGGGAGCTTCCAGAGGTAGATTTCTTTTTGGGGACAGGCGAGTACCACCGTTTTGGAGAAATACTTCAGGTTAACACGCGGACACAGCGAAGTTTTGTGGATACACCGAGGTATATTCATCCTGGGTTTGCCAATCGTGTTCCGTCATGGAAGTCGCACTCTGCTTATTTATCAATATCCGAAGGATGCAATCACCGCTGTGCCTTTTGTGTCATTCCAACCTTGCGAGGGAAGTACCGTTCTAGAACCATCCCTTCATTGGTGACAGAGGCTGAGCAACTGGTCTCTCAAGGCGTTAAAGAATTGAGTTTAATCTCACAAGACTCTACGGCATATGGTCTCGATTTGAAAGATGGTTCTGATTTGGGACAATTGTTGAGAGCCTTAACTCCCATTGATGGGCTTGAATGGCTTCGTCTACATTATGCATACCCGATTGGTTTATCGGAATCATTGCTTCGTTCGATTGCTGAAGAGGAGAAGGTTTGTTCGTATATTGATATTCCATTACAGCACGCTTCTGGAAATATGCTTAGACGCATGCGCCGGGGGGTGACGCAAGCCGGTCAGGAGCGTATATTGAACCGCATACACACATTTATTCCTGACGCAACCATTCGAACAACGTTTATGGTGGGGTTCCCAGGTGAGACACAGGACGACTTCAATGTGCTAAAAGACTTTATTGAGGCGCAACGGTTTGATAGGGTAACGGTGTTTACCTATTCTCAAGAAGACGGGACGGAAGCGACTACGATGGAACAGCAGATCGAGGACCATATCAAGATGGAGCGTCAAACGGAGATTGTGAGTTTGCAAACGGACATCTGCAGGGAGAAGAATGAAGCCTATATTGGTAAGGTGGTACCCATCCTGGTCGATGGCGTTTCTGAAGACCATGAGTGGGTTCAAGTCGGACGGATGGAGACGCAAGCCCCTGAAGTAGATGGGCAAGTCTATATTGACAATTCTGATCTCACCACTATTGAGCCTGGAGACTTTATTCAAGTACAGATCACTCAGGCTACGGAGTTGGATCTGGCCGGTGTTATCGTTTCTGAATTAACCGATGAGAACGACCTTGATACCTGAGGTTTCAATTGTTTTTCCTGCATACAACGAAGCAGAGAATATAGCAACGGTCGTTGACGACTTTGCTACGATGCTCA
>CALDQI010000496.1:0-1752 GCA_937911635.1 uncultured Pseudomonadota bacterium
GTGAATGGGTCGCCGCGGACTGGGGTTACTCCCACGGTGGTAGACTTGGACGATATTACTTCTCTCCAATCAAGACCAAAGAGGCTACTGAGTGGATGAAGCCTGGTTCTGGAGATGGATTCCTCGTTTGGGACAAGAATGGCAACGGCATGATCGACGACAACACCGAGATGATGTCGGAGTTCGATGAATACGGAAACAAAAAGTTCCAAAACGGATTTGAAAAACTCGCCTTCTACTTTGACACCGATGACAATGGTGTGGTTAAGGGCGACGAATTGAAAAGACTCAAAATCTGGATCGATATTGATGGCGATGCTGTGACCGACAAAGGTGAGTTGGTACCACTGTCTGAACATGGCATCACCGAAATCGTCATTCCGGGTCACCACAAAATGGTTTCGACAACCAAGATTCAAGATTGGAAAGATGGTACTGCAAAATCGAGTACCAAAAAAGTCTCGCTGGGTGAAAATTCTGGTGCGGTCATGGACGGTTTGCCAACGCAAATCATCGGTTCTGATGCTTCACACATGATCGACAAAGGGACTTCGGGCGTTCGAATTCAGTCTCAAGCTCGTGCACGAATCCATATCTACGACAAGAAAGCGGATCTGATGCCGACACTCGACACGTTGCATCAGGCTGTCATTGAGCAAGTTGCTACCGGTAAGTACGAAGCGTTGGCAACAGGTAAGCTACCACTAGTCGGATCGCAAATCGATATGCAAATCCAAGACTCCCAATCTTGGGCCAGTGAACTTCTCAAAACGGCTCTGTTCCAATCGGGTACGAAAGCCAACTTCGATGTGATGAGAATCACCCTTCTAGAAGGATGGCGACCAGAAGAGATCGAGTACGTCTCTGAAGGCGCAGCCGTTAACGCATTCTTGCAAAATGAAGACATTCAAACAGCTGTTCGCAGTGAGAACAAACCACCAAAAGTGGATACCGTCAGTTTCTCCACCACCGCTCCTACAATCGGTAGCAAAATCAATGCAACCATCACGGGTTCGGACCCAGAGAAGATGGAGCCGTTGACGTGGGAATGGACATGGTCCGGACGCGATGTAGAGAAAAGTGGAACATCAACCGGAACCACATTGTCTCTCAGCGGTCTCAAAATTGCTGACTCAGCGCAAGCAGGAGACAAGTACGGTATCTCCTTAAAACTAACCGATGCACTGGGTGCTTATGTCACCCACAAACAAAATGTCGGTGCAGTTAAACCCGAACCTCCAAGCATCACCTCCTTCAGTATTCCGGGAGCAGTTTGGGAGAATCAAGGATTCTCTGTTCATGTTCGAGGAAATGATCCAGATGGACCAAACAAACAGCTCTCTTGGAGCTTTGGTTCCTCAAACCAAGCACACCTCCGTAGTGTAAGAGACAACTCTGGAGATTCAGGGAAGGCAGACTACACCAATCGTACTGGTTGGGGTAGCCCCTCTGTTCGAGTAACCCTTACAGATGCCCAAGGACTGTCTGTTTCAACCACTCGTTCTTATCGTGCGATGCGACAGAGTTCTGGTGGTTCAAACTCAGATCCATTGGTCTTCGATTTGAATGGCGATGGAGAAATCGGAATCACTGGAGCAGCGATTGCTCATAATGCAACGAGTATTCCTGTTGGACTATGGGACATTCGCATTGGTTCGCTTCCAGAAAATCATCGCTACATCATAGCCGATGCCAATACCAGCAATGGACATCATCAAACGGCCGTATCTGTCAACTCTTCTGGACGATGGA
>CALDQI010000497.1:0-2276 GCA_937911635.1 uncultured Pseudomonadota bacterium
GTAGATCGAGGTGCTAGACCACCTTCCCAGCCCAATCTCTCAATTCCACGAACGATCAAGTCGTTGTTTTTGCCCGAAACCGCGGTACTGGTCACAGAGACTCCAATGGCTTCCGAGATTTCTGCATATGTAGACCGAAGGCTTTGGGCGGACCAAGATTCATCATCTAAAAGTGTTGCCCATCCATCGAGGACATCATCGGGTGCAACAAAGGAGAGTGCGGAGTTTATTAAGGTTGAGCCTCCGACTCCTTTTCCTGCGGCGATAGGCATCATCGTGGATCCGCGTGCAATCATGCTTCCATTCTCTTGCATGTGGTATTTGGCAGTATGCGCATAGTTGGATTTGAATCGACTCATCTTTGGACCGGACTCTATCACCAAGACAGACAACCCTTGCTCGCTTAAGACCTTAGCAGCTGCGGCACCACCTGCACCAGCACCTACGATGACGACATCGCAGGTTTCTGTTCTATCCGTTTTCAGTGTGTCAAAACCCAAGGCTCTAGCGGCTGGAAAAATAGTCATGAAAGTTTCCCGTACATTTCAACCACCAAATCCACATCGGAAGTATTGTGACAAGTGTTCAGAGGCGATTGGATGTGCCGTGTATCCCATTCCCAAAAGAACGATCATCGACTGAATGGCACCACGAATAAGATGGCTTGGATTGTGCAGCCATTGCTGTATACACAGTTGTCGTTCTTCAAGAGATAGAGCTGTGAAGTACGTTGTATGTGTTGGGAGCGTAGCGCGATCGATGGCTTCTAGAAGCAGCTTGAGTAGCGTTCGGTTTTCACTAGACATCGCCGACAAAAGTTCATCAAAAAAACGATCGAGTCCAGCCTGTCCACCATTTAGATTGATGGTGGAACCAGCAGGGAAAGCCGCACCAGATATTGCATTGACCACGTTGGCCTCAAGCAGATTTAAATTGACATATGGCGTATCTGGGTCTGTATTCCACCATTTCGAAACATTGACGCCAATCGCTACAGAACTCGCCAAGCCGAGAGCTGCTGTCCATTGTAACACTTGTCTTCTCGAAATCGTCATTCGTTGCATCCTACACGACAAAATTGTAACTGTATTTGTTAGATTTGTGGAGTTTTATTCCCATTTCGAAGTTGTTTTTATCCGTTGTACCAGTCCGAATGGTCTAGCCCGACTCGTTTGTGTTAGGATACGGTACGGAGGAGAAACGTGTACGGAAAGATTCAGCATCGAGACAAGGTTGAATGGGCACAAGAACTCGAAAGAATCGGTGTTTTGGGGGAAGGGGCTTCCGCAGTCAGTTACTTATGTTTGTGGAGACCCTCAACAGGAGAGCCAAAACAGGTTGTTGTTAAGCAGTATAAGCATTCGTTCACCGAGGTGGTATCCAATCGGTTGCTGCGGGAAATGGATGTTCTTGAAAGCATCCGGCATCAACGGATACCAGCCTATATTGGACACTACATCACCGTACAGGACGGAAGACGGCTGTTGTGTTTGATTGTGGAGTATATAGAGGGTACAAGTTTGGCAACCGCCATGAGAACCTGTCGATGGACGTTGCATGACTCTTTGCTGATCATTCATCAGCTCTTACAGATTGTTGTGTATTTACAGTCCCTGCAGCCGTCTATTTTACATCGAGATATCAAACCAAGCAACATAATTGTTTCTCATCAAAATGGTACTTGGACCCTTTATTTGATTGATTTTGGAACTGCGATTGATGCGATACATAGAACATTGGGAGCGACTCACAATGTGGGTACGATTGGATATATGGCTCCCGAACAGATTGTTGGCAATCCCGAAGAGGCCTCCGATGTATATAGCGTGGGTGTTGTGGCTTGGGAGCTACTGACTCGTCAGAGAGCGAAGGACAATCTGGTAGGGATGTCCTTAGAGTGGCATACTAAAACAGTAGGTTTACCACTGACGATTATCAGTTGGTTGGAGGAACTGCTCGATGAAATGGTGGATACCAGAGTACAATCAGCCCTAGATGCTATCGATACCCTTGAACGGATTCCAGAATTTGATGGCGAGCAGATTTCAGTATTCCCACCGGAAGGGGGACGTGATTGGAAGTATGAGGCTGTGCGGAGATGGCTCGTGATTGCTGAGCAAGGAGGAGAGCCTAGGCAAGCGGCTTGTCAGTGGCTGAGAGAATTTGGGGACAGATGCAATGAGGGAGAGATGGTTGGGCTGTACCACGTACTGCATCGCGTGGCGTTAAAACAGAAATCTTTTCGCATCGTTGAATACATTCAGGATTTGGTTCAA
>CALDQI010000498.1:0-4685 GCA_937911635.1 uncultured Pseudomonadota bacterium
CAAAGTAGCACCTATCGACATATCGTATCAACGATGTTGACCATGCATCACTCTGTCAATCAATATGACCAACGACAACTGATAAAAGCATTGCAAGAACACAATGTTCACGTCAAAACAATAGAGCAAACCATAGCTGCCACTACACATTCTTTCCCAGCAGAAGAACTCCAGTTTGCAAAAGCACTGATGCAACAAGGGATGCCCGAACAGGCCAATCAAATTCTATTCTCGTCTTCATATTCAGGATCGACCTCCGAATGGTGTTCTGTAGCAACCATCGCATATGACGCTGGATATACCGACCAATACCAACTGTGTATGACAAAAGCTATCCAATCTGCACAATATGTAAAAGAATACCTGGAAATCTTATCGATTCCAAGGATGGTCAACTCTGAGTTGTTAGACATCTTTTGGTCTTCGACTTTTGGACAGCCAGATTTAGATACACGACTCAAAGATTCATGCAATGCTGACGGCATTCTATATCACTTGGGTAGACTACAACTTGACATAGATGACACATCTGGATTGCACACCACTCTCCAGACTCTACTGCAAACCAAGAGTTTACAAAATCATCTCAATGTGAGGAGGCTCGACCCCACATACTTTCAAAAAAACACCACCGTATCCTTCACAACGTTAATTTTGAATGCACTTGAGGACATACTGCAAGGAATCCAAAGGACCTGTGAAGATGAAGACTATCGATTTTATGGAACCAATCTTCAATATTGCGAATACCGAACGTACAAAGAAATTGGACGATCACTTAATGTATTGCGCACATTTGAACCTATCGATTCAATCATTCAAACAATCTACACAACTACAGAAGCACTACTAACGAACAACATAGACGATCCTGCAAGTGTGATGTATGCAACGATTGTCATCCGCTTATTGATTTTCATTAAAGAGACTGGCCGGGCAAAGGATTTACTCACAGTTGTCAATCGCTCACAGATATCATCGAAAAATTGTATGAATATCGGAGTAGAAATTCAAAAATGCAGTATCATTCTTTCTCTCCTCACAACCCCACCATTGAAATCCTATGACACTGAATTCTCAAACTGTAAAAGCCTCTTGATGCTTCACTGGGATGAGGAGGATTATCAAGCAGAGATTTCATATCTCTGGGAGGAGTTACTTCGATTTCCTGAAATTCAGAACAATACCATACTGGTTCAGTCTATAACAACACAATTACTACTAACGACATCGATTGAACTGATTGACTCAGGTGTTTGGCATGTAATACTCCAACATCACAATCCAATCTGGACTGCCGATCTGGCATCGAGCCAGTTAAAGGTTAACGATGATTTCAGAGACATTATTAGCAAGACTATCAGCAACATTCTGAGAATACAACTCACGCTACAATATGATGGATCCCTGATCTCTAGAGAGTTGCAATATCATTTCTATTGGTGGTGGTTCCATTGTAGCCTTGATGACACTCCACATATCGAAGATAAGGATGTTGCTTCCGAGTTGTTTAGAAAATGGTACCAGAAACACAAACCATCTCCACGGCATACACTTGCGGAAACTCGCTCTACAATCTTCTACCCACAGATTGCCTCCATTGTCATTGAACAGCTGAGAGCGAATAAAACCTTATTGGATTCAAAGGAGCATTTCCAAACTGACATCGACACAGTACAGTCCGAATTCTATCGGGAATTGGCTATCTTGCATCATGAAGAGGATAACATCGATGAACTCTATCATGCTGTCCTGAAAATCAACAATCCAAAAGACAGACTCGATACCCTAATGCAAATATTGCAACTCTCACCATCTACAAAAAAGAGCACCCTACTGATTCAGTATTTACCCATTTTAACGAATGATTTAGAGGCTCTCGAGTACAAGAATCAATTCCATAAATACATTTGGACCATACTCAAATACTGCTTTGAACTCAACCTCTCAAAGGCCTGCTTTACGCTTTTGAAGCTGTTATTACATACCTTGGAGAAACCCAATTCAAATTTTGCTATTCCTATAGAACAAACTTCGCTGACGACTCAATATCTTATTGAATTGGACCGTACGAAACAGTTCGAACAGTTACAAAAACTATGGCACATCGTACCTGACTCGATTGCGATCGCTGTCATCTTACACCTTTTGGACACTGCAAAGTTTGAGACTGTAGAAAAACTACTGAACAAGCGCCGTCTTATCTATCCAAATACCGATAGAGATAACGTTCTAGCTTGTTTAAAGCGGAATATGATTCAATATCCAAAGGAAGTTCTCCATCTCTTATCTATCTTTCAGTTTAACCATACTTCGATACCATCAGATTTGATTGAGGCATACATTCAGTCGGACAACATCAATGTCGACATCATCGAATCCATCTATCAAACCATCTCTAAAACTACGGATGACAGAGAGAAACTGGCAGGACTTATCGCTCTCCGTGGATTCTATAGCAAACTAGAAGACAAATCCCAGGCTTCAGATCTGTATACGGAAATCTACACCTTATCGTCAACGATAACTCGTCGAAATAAGTCTGCTAATCCCCAACACAATATAAACATCGACCATTTACTAAAGCGTCTATTTACACAACTCATGGAAGAAAGTGATTATGACAAAGTCATCAAAGTGGTTGAACTTGTAGAGCAAGATAGCATACAGGAAACTTGTATATATGAGTTCCATGAAGAAACTGCACCATTAAATCTAAGTTTCTCAAGAATGTCGAAAGGATTAAAAGCTTCTGCACGTGTATTCGCAAAGACTGCATACCTTTTATTCCAAATTCGTCATCAGAATTGCGAACGCTATAGAATCCAACGAGGCTTGAAGGAGGCTTTACCACTGACTGACTATCTTTTGCCTGCACAATGGAAATTGTTTGCGAAAGTTCTCTATGCAATCCAGCCAAACACCGCACCACAGAAAACGCTTCTCAAGGAGCATTTATTTGACATACGATATGACCCCAATCATATGCGTCACCTTGTCGAACGATGGGATATCCGAAGCCTGCAAGAATATACGGCAGCACATCTATATCGCGATAGTTTATCCTTACGTGGATTATTCCAACCTTCGCTCGTTCAATTTTTCTATGATCAATCGGATCTACCTACTGCAACATCATTGGCTAAATTAATGTTTGATGCTGGAAAGTTTGATGGATATCGTCGCCTACTAAAATGTTTAATCCAAGGCCAAAAGATAAGAGAAGCTCTCCGAATGATGATGACACTACCTGTGAATGCTTTCGATGATTCACTTTTATCATTGTCGGAAAGCAGTAGCCCCCCATTTCCTGAGCGAACGTTCAAATTGCTATCCGATTTATCCAAACGTATTCGCAACTTTCCTACGGAGGTTTCAAGCATCAAGTGTCTGATCGGGATTGCCCTCTACTACAAAAAAAATAGCACGCAACTCATCTATCAACAATCCTTGCAAAATCTCTCTGATCTTCTATCGAATTTAGATAACCGTACTTTGACAGAGGCTCTAAAACTGATTTGTACTCATATACCAGAAGATAGATTCGTATTTGAGACCATTCAACGGCATGCAAGATTGAATCAACTTCATGAGATGTTCGACATGTTTCAACAAAGAGTTCGGGACACCCAACTATTGCGACAGTGTATGCTCATTGAACCATTCAACCCTAAAATCGGAAAGCAGAGTATATACAGTTTTGTCACCCATCAGTTGCGAACCAATCCTACTACAGGACACTACCTATTGAATATCCCAGTGTTACAAGAAGACCTCGAAATTACACAGGTATAGTAATCAATCGATCGTATTTGACATTCCAGACACTTGGAAACTCATAGCAAAAATGCCTTTGGAAGTATTGCAACACATGCACGTCAGAAGGAATCCAAACAGGCTGATACACGTTTCGAAGTCCTACGCTAACTCGCCTCACACGATGCCACTGTTATATGCCAACATATACTTTTGGAGATATCATGTTTCAGATTAGACCCAGTCATGCCCGTGGTACTGCTAATTTTGGATGGCTTGATTCCAAACACTCCTTCTCCTTTGGTCAATACTATAACCCAAACCACATGGGGTTTCGAAACCTACGTGTCATCAACGAAGACAAGGTACTTCCCAGCAAAGGGTTTGGTACCCATGGGCATCGAGACATGGAGATCATTTCCTACGTGATTACAGGGGAACTCGCACACAAAGATTCGATGGGCAATGGCTCCACAATTGTTCGCGGAGATGTACAACGAATGAGTGCCGGTACAGGAGTGCAACACAGTGAGTTCAACGCCTCGATCAGCGATACGGTACATTTCCTCCAAATCTGGCTCCTACCCAATCGAAGTGGACACACACCGGGATATGAAGAGCGAAACTTTGCTGGAGAACGCCACAACACCTTACGTTTGTTGGTCAGTGGAGAAGCCACTGCTGATGCCCTTCACATCAACTCGGACATTCAGCTGTTTGGCTCAGAATTGGAAGTTGGTAACAGTTTCACACACACATTTGCAACAGGTAGGCACGGTTGGGTACAAGTGATCAAAGGCTCACTCACGGTAAGCAATGGTTCATTATCACATACTCTAGAAGATGGTGATGGATTGGGAATTGCAGCAGAGTCAATAGTTCAAATTAGCAATGAAAATATTTATTAAACTTTTTGTATCAATCTTTTA
>CALDQI010000499.1:0-1263 GCA_937911635.1 uncultured Pseudomonadota bacterium
CAGCATTGTGCCATCGTCGGAAACGTAGACCTGTGGGTTCGAAGGAGGACCCGTGTCGTTGAATTGAATCTCACCGTAGGCGGTTCCGTCTAGACTTAAACTGGCACCGCCGGGTACTGTCGCGATACATCCAGTTTCTCCTTCAATCATGACTGTGGAGCCATTGAATAGAGTCGCCACCACCACATGGTCTTGCTTTGGGGCTAGCCAAGCACTGGTGGTTTGCAAATCGATGCTTCGTTGACTCGATGATAGACCTACGACTGGAGAATTTAGGTCTATACCACCCTTGTACGGATTGAGTGGGTTGACGTGCTTCCATTTTTCAGCGTTGACATCCCAGACGTCAATTCGTTGTTCAGTTGCGACGTAGACATGTGTGTAGGTATCTGTAGATATCGTACTGAGATCTGTGATTGGACCCAAAGTGGGGAGCTCCGTATGGGGACTGCCCTCGACATCATCTAGTTGTAAGTCCAACACAAAAAGGCGGTCGGTTTGTTGATCGGCGACCCACACTTGATCGCTGAGCAATGTCATCTCTCCAAGTTGAGCGGAGTCCGGTGCCATCCATCGGCCCAGTTCTGTCCGCTGACGTTTATTGTACACGGTGAGCCAAGATGCATTGCTTTCGGTATCCCAGATGGAAATCAGAATGTGGACTTCATCCAGTTCCACCATGGATAGAGGAATTCCACCCAAATCGACTTCTTGAACCTGTGTATCTGTCGTAAAGGTGAATCGATCACCATCCGTTGCGGTTCCTTGAACGGAGAGTCGAATCTCTTCAAAATCCGAAGTGTACGATGTGGTTTCTGTCAGTAGATTCTCTTGTCTACCAGATTGAGACCCAGTGACGATCCACGATTGAGATCTGTCTGACCATCTCACTTCCCAAGTCTCGGTGGTGGTAGCCCCCGGCATCAGTCTGTCAATGGTTAAGGTTGGTGTATCGCCAGAATTGTCTACATCTTCAAATTGAAGATTTGAGAAAGTTGGCGTGACAATCTGCGGCTCAGGTAGCATTCCGATGATGTATGGGGCGATGACCAATGTTTGACTGTATTGATCAAGGGTAAGAATCGTGAGTTGGTCTGCTGCGGGAACATCCACATGAATATCGGCAATCTGTCTCATTTTTCCAAGCGCGACTCCTCGTGGTCTGAGAAAGGGCGCCGTCAACTGATCGGACAGAGGACTGTTGTGCTGTAAATCGAGGGGGACGACCATCCCGCTTCGACGATTGGCTACAAAGCCCAGTGG
>CALDQI010000500.1:0-17913 GCA_937911635.1 uncultured Pseudomonadota bacterium
CGCAAATTCTGATGCTTGGATCCTTTGGAAAGCCAACTACTTTCCGTTTTGGACAGCATTGGTTGATGGGATATCACACCCCATCGTTCATGTGGCTCCAAATTTCATGGCGGTCAAGGTGGACTCCGGACAACATATCATTCACTTTCAGTATACAAATCCAGTCTCTCAAAAGATCGGTATGATATTCGCTTTATTGCTATTTTGTACGTTGATATTTTGGAACACCCAAAGATTTCGCATCGATGATAAGATGGCTTAACAAAAGGAAGTGACAAATGATCTGGATACTCTTGGGGTGTATAAAACATGGAGACTTTGGTGTTGATGAGCCGACTAATCTCAGTGGGGTTGTAGATCCACAGAGCATTCATCCTAGCTGTCTAGACGATTCTGGGTTGATTGTAGAGACTCCCAATGAAAGTACCTTTGCAGCGTATCATCGGAAAGGATTTACACGGTATACACAAGTTGTCGCTCCAAATGGTGGGATCATCCCGATCTTTGCACAAGATAAAATATCGGATGAACAATTGATCCGGGCTCGCAACATCTTGCGTTTCTTCCTCACAAATGCCCCCGGCACTACACTCGGCACCGATAAATCTGCCGTTGCCAATTCGATGGTAAATAATAGGGCTGTTTTAATGATGCCAAATGGGGAACATCGAGAAGGTCGCGAACCCAATCTAGATGCTCAACCACTGTACGAAGCAGAAACTCAAGTTGAGGGTCACAATTGGTTTATGAACAACAACTATGAACACCGAGATGCTGCCTTCGAAGAAATATTTCATCTGGTACACGATGCGGGAATTGGAACCTATATGCAGGGTGCTCTTCCTGACTACCAAACAGACTTACTAAGCGAGGCAAATTCAGCGATTGAGGATGGTCGATGGGGTATTGCGGTAGAGGAATCCGTTGACGATTGGCTTGAAGATTTACGTCGAGAAGATTCACTCGCTCAAGAATACATCGTATCTGTACTGGAAAGTTACTATGGATTTTGGTCAGCATGGGATGGTGATGGAGGAATGTGGGGGATTTATATTGCTGGTGATCGAGATGAGGTACACCAATTGGATCCAAGAGGACAGCTGCTGATTGAGGATTTTCTACCTCCAATGATCCATACCGAATTTCGTTTGCACCCAGAATTAAATCAAGACTTTTACATGTCTTTGAATCCAGATCTTGTATATACACATCGCTCTCAGTATTATTCATTTCTGACACTTACGGGAACAAACGATGTGGGACTCTTTGGAAATGAGGAAAACAACACTCTGAGAGGCAATATCGGGAACAATGTCTTGGATGGAGTTGGCGGAGAAAATACAGTAATCTATTGTCATTCAATAGAGGAATATGAAGTCAGTATTGAACAAGAATCTCAATCTAGAACTGTCATTTCAATTCATGGTCCTGAAGGTGAAGATACCCTACTCAACATTGATTGGATTCATTTCGCAGATGGAAAAATGAATGTGGATTCAATTATTGATCATTAGTGCACTTGTTTCTGTTGTCTGACCGATTACACTCTATTGTGCAATTAGATATTTCAACTCATTCCACAACCCAAAAGAAGGATTAAACCATGAAAAATATCATTCTACTTACCACCTTCGGCCTCTTGACTGCATGTGGCGACTCTGAACCAGAAGCCCCTAAGAAGGTCGAAAAACCCGTCGAAGTCAAAAAAGAAGCACCAAAAGCAAAGGCGCCTAAGAAGGTCGAACCAAAACCAGAACCAAAAACTGAAGCACCAAAGGCACCTGCCGCGGACACTGACGCAGCGACTGTAACAGTTACTGCAGATGGAGTTGCTGAACTGACAATCGAAGCCAAAGACAGCATGCAGTATAATGCAAAGAAGTTTACCGTCGCTGCAGGTCAAAAGGTCAAACTAACATTGAAGCATGTCGGTACCATGCCTAAAGCCGCAATGGGACACAACCTTGTAATCTTGAAGCCAGGCGTTGAAGCAGGTGCCTTTGCCGCTGCCGCTGCCGCTGCATTCAAGGAAGAGTACTTCCCAGCAGCCAGTGCAGATCAAACCATCGCTCATACCAAGTTAATTGGTGGCGGTGAATCTACTTCAATCGAATTCGTTGCACCAGCTGAAGGCAGTTACACCTTCATCTGTACATACCCTGGACACTGGGGCGCTATGCGTGGAGAGATGATCGTTACTGCAAAATAACTTTGTATCGTATCGTTTAAAGCTGTGGTGTTTACCACAGCTTTTTACTTTTTTATGTAGACTGGATTCAATCGTAGCAGCACTATGGAACAACAGCTTATACACTAAACTTCTTGAAGCCTTTGTATCACTCAACTCAAAACAGACCATCATTCACAATATCGATCTGATTGTAAGAATAAGTTTCATCACACTATAGATTTCGAGCCTTCTCTTTCATATCGTCACTTCTTTTCAGACTCAAGTTTTCGAAATAGGACGTATCTAAGTCTCCGGTAATGTAATTGCCTGAGAATACGGAATCTTCAAATTTACGAATGTTTGGATTGCCCTCCTGTACTGCGTCTCTTAGATCTTCCAAGTCTAAATAGATCAACCAGTCTGCCCCAATCTTCTCTTGAATCTCCTCGACAGTGCGGTCATTGGCAATCAATTCCTGAGCAGAGGGCATATCAATACCATAGACGTTTGGATAGCGAACCACCGGTGCAGCAGACGCAAAGTACACTTTTTTAGCCCCTGCCAATCTGGCCATTTCAATAATCTGCCCACACGTAGTTCCTCGAACAATTGAGTCATCAACTATAAGCACATTTTTACCTAGGAACTCTAGTCGAATCGCATTCAACTTTTGGCGCACCGACTTCTTCCGGGCCTTTTGTCCTGGCATGATGAATGTTCTACCGATGTACCGGTTTTTGATGAACCCTTCTCGGTACTTTATCCCAAGGTCAACAGACACCTGAATTGCAGCACTACGACTGGTATCGGGTACGGGAATTACCACATCAATGTCCAAGTGTTTGGCGTCTTTTGCAATCTTCGAGGCTAGTTTGCGCCCCATGCGAAGTCTTGATTTATACACAGAAACGCCATCAATCAGTGAATCTGGGCGCGCCAAGTACACAAACTCGAAAATACAGGGAGCTAAAACAGGATTTTTAGCACATTGCCTTTTGTGTATTGAGCCACTTTCCAGAAAAACGATCGCTTCTCCAGCTTGAACATCGCTAATGATATCAAAGCCCAAAACATCAAGTGCTATACTCTCAGACGAAACCATATATTCCTGACCATTCTCATGATTTCGGCTTCCATATATCAATGGGCGGATTCCATTTGGGTCTCTAAACGCAACCAATCCGAAAGAGGGAATCAGAAGTACCACAGCATATCCACCTTTACATCGTTGATGGACTTTGGAAACGGCGGCAAAAATTGCGTCCGGTGTCGGCTCTTTTCCTGCTGTACGACTCAGTTCAAAAGCAAAGACATTCAGCAACACCTCAGAATCAGAAAATGTATTGATGTGTCGTCTATCACTATCGGAAAGTTCTTGTTTCAGACTCTCCGCATTGGTCAAATTACCATTGTGTGCCAATACAATCCCAAACGGTGAGTTCACATAAAATGGTTGAGCTTCGGTTGAATCCTCACTCCCAGCGGTTGGGTATCGTACCTGCCCAATACCGCTGTTCCCTTTCAACTGTTTCATGATTGAATTGTCAAACACATCTCTAGCGAGTCCTTTCCCCTTTTTAACGCACAGTCGCCCCTCAAAAGAAGTCGCAATCCCTGCGGCATCTTGCCCACGGTGCTGAAGAACACTCATTGCGTCAAATATTTTTACGTTGACGGGTTCTCTTCCCACCATGCCAATAATTCCGCACATACTGCCACCCACTTTTAAAATGAACATTTCCTATTAACTCAGATGGTATTTATATGGCAATGTGTGGTATTGAAATAGAACAACAATCAGAAGGTCGATCGGACAGATAAATCCATCACGCTCTTTACCCTAGAATCCTTTGGACCATTGAGATGAGAGATACCACCCATGACACACCATCGGCATTCGTCCTGTTGAATCTCGTAAAATCCGGAAACATGAACATCATTCTTCAAGTACAGTCAAATCTAGCTGCTCGGTAATAAAGGCAAAGGACAATTCAGGGAGAGTCGTTCCATCAAAATCAAAGGACAGTCCAGAGGGAATCGTTTCATCGTCAAACTCAAACCCCCATGCCCCATGCCCGGCGTCTGGTAATGGAACGATGTCATTGTGAACACCATTGCCATTATAAATAGTCACCAACTCTTCGGCATTGGAGTAATCAGATGTCTCATCTCCAGTCCCGTGCACAATTAGAAGGGGTGCATCGGTACTGTCAAATCGGTCGTGCTCATAGACATCACTCAATATTTGCATCATACCAGCACCGCCCCAATGATTCACCACAGCTTGAATATCATACTCAACATCCATATTGGTCGAGGCCAGTGTTGGATCTTGCTCAAGGGTAAGTTCATCTCGATAGTCTTCTGGCTCACTTACGTCCATCGCAATAGAGTTGTGGGATCCAGCAGAACCACCAATGAGTGAGATCGCTCCCACATTGAAACCGATATCAGAAGCGTTGGCCACCAACCATCGCACGGCAGCTTTGCAATCTCTGCCTGCAGGATACATGGAGAGAACCTGAGAGACATCTTCGGGTGTCACACCTTCTGCAGTCGAAACTGCATCGACATAGTCTTGAGGTACAGTTCCACGATCGCCACGCAATCTATAGTTTAGCGAAGCGCAAACAAAGCCACGCTCAGCAAAGAAATTGCAAAAATCGCTCTCTCTAATGCCTGCTTTATCGCCGCCACTCCATCCGCCGCCATGAGTAAAGACCACCAAAGGGCGTTGAGTATCTTCATTATTTGGTACATACAAGTCCAATTTCAAATCCATCACCTCTGGATCGTCTGTATTCCAGTTGCTGTGAGTTTGACCCTGACCATAGACCTCATCCGATTGCAGATCAACCGTAAAGAGTGAATCCGAATAGACCTCGTCCACTTCAGGGGCTGGATCGGTATCAATATCACCTGTATCGTTGTCATCGGAGGACGTATCACCACCGTCTTTGCCAGTACAACCAATCAACACGGTGCCAATCAACAACCATTCAAATTTATTTTTTAACATACCTTATCCTCCATCATAGTAAGGGTATTTGACTAATCTTCTTTATGTTCATCGACAATCTGTTTTGCTATTGAAGCCAAATCTGCTTCATATTCTGTATTGACAACGCCATTTGTCGGTTCAATATCATATAGAACACTCCCCCAAACAAGCGTTCCAAGATCGACCAAAATCTCATCGGCATGACCTTTGTCATCGACAAAGATTCCCACGTCGTTCTCCGCAGATGCATCGTTCACGTTGCTGGTCAACACATCGACATCGGGTAAGTTCCCAGCTTCAAACAGTGTCCGTAATTCAAGTGCACTTTGTCCATACGGAAGCGAAATAAACTCATTGTCGGGATAGGCTTCTCTCAATGAATTCACCAATGGTAACCATGCGGAATCATGTGCTTCATGCCAAGTATCGGCATAGTCTTCCGCATCATCGTAATCCTCCGATTCTGGAAAGTCACTCCAAGGTAATGCCAGAACAAATGTCACATCTGGATTGCTTTCAAGTGCATACCCAATCCAATTGTGGTACCCCTCATCGGTTGGATAGGTCGGCTCATAGGTCATCGCAAACAGTTCAACATTACCGCCATCCAAGAACCCTTGAAGTTTATTGCGATTGCGATCATCTTCCCACATGGCCTGTGGAGCACCATTTTGTCCACCCGAAGAGACAAGTTCCATCGATTTTGCTTCCAATCCATTCGCCTCTTGTAAAGAAACCATATTGTTCGCGAAGGGTTTAAAGAAGCTATGCCCCATAAACAATTCTTCGGGTGCAGATGCTGGGTCACTGGGAGCACACCCTACACTCATCCAACCTATACTGATCGCACACAGTCGTTTTTTATGTCGATTCATACATCCTCCATTTCTAATTTTTCATCGACAAGGTGATACTCATCCTTGAACTTTTCAGGCTGTATTTATTTCGAAACTGGATTGGGTAATAGCAAAACCTTCCCTACTCGACCTGATTGAGCCGCCATTTTTACAGCCTCATGAATGTCATCCAAAGGGAATGTACCTGCGATATCGGTATGTAATTTTCCTTGAGAAATCAGATCGATCACTGTTGCAAAAGTTTGGTATTTTTCATTGGGCTTTACAGTATCAAACCACTTCGCCAACCAAAATCCTCGAATGGTCAACTCATTAAAAATAACCACTGATGAAGGAAACAAAGGTTGCTCCATCGACATCAGTCCGTAGCAAACCAGTGTGCCTCGAAAAGACAACGTCTTCACAATTTTGGAAAAGGCATCTCCACCAACAGCATCAATTCCCAAACCTACCGGCGCACCGTTGGTCACTTTCCGAACTCGGTCGACCAAATCTGGGCCATCTACCAACACATGTGTAGCTCCCAACTCTTCCAAACGAGCAACAGCACTTTGGCGTCGAACAATATTCAAGGTTCGAAACCCTTTCTGCTTCGCGATCTGAATCAAATAGGTCCCTACAGCTGAATTGGCAGCATTTTGAATGACCCAATCCCCTTCTTTGAGATCAACAAACCCTTCTAGCAACCGCAAAGCTGTAATCGGATTGATCATCAACATCGACAGCTGTTGTATATCTCCTTCATCTGGTAGTGGAATAAATGAACCTGCAGGGCCAACAACCTCTTGTTGCCAAGTACTGTATCCTGCGATGAAGACTCGCTGACCCACCTGAAGGTGTTGTACATCTGAAGCGATCTCAACCACCTCACCAACACCTTCGGTTCCAGGTATCTCTGGAAGATTAGGAACAATCCCATATTGACCAGAGATCTTCAATAAATTGGATGGATGAATAGGAGTAGCCAGGACCGAAACACGAACTTCTCCAGATTTCAATGGTGGCGAATCAACAATCTGAATGTCCAAGACAGATTCTGGATTGCCGACAGTATGGTAAATGATTTGTTTCATAAGATTTATAGTCATTAAAAATGTGGTGAACACGCAATACTATTGCTAATTATCATATAATACAGTCGTTTAACTAGCAAAATAAATCAATTGTGAACAATTGTTTTGCCTTTTTGGCAATAGTAATCAATTCGGGTACAATGGATACGGTCAGAGCGTTACAGTATCCTCCAAAGGTTGCAAATCATCCAGGTTTACGGATGCGGCAAAAGACTATGCCTTCTTCCAAAATGGGGTATCAAAACAGACTTGAACAAAGGCACTCTTATTGAAATCTCTCTATCCAATGCCAAGGTTTCCGTTGCTCGATCATTACAGGGGGGAATCTATCTGCTCTATCTCAGACCTAGATACCGAATATCAAAAATCAAAGCCGCAGTAGACTTCTTGATTTCGGAACTGACTCAGCCATAGAAACCCTCAGTAATTCCCTGTATCCTCTTCCTCATAAACATCCCAAATATCGGTATAGCAAATCGAATTGTGAATGTGTGCCCAGCACAGTTCTGATGTAGCGGATGTCTCGACAGACATGTTTTCCTTGTGGGTCGCTGCGAGAAGCGTTTTGATGGCTGCAGGTTCCACATCCAGTGCCGACACACCTATCGCGTAGGACTGCTTAACCATCCGCTGAGCGAGTGCATCTGTCAACACAAAGGAACCAAGATTCAGTTCGGGTCCCTGATATTGATCGACCAGTTTCAACAAATTTGGTGTGACTGTTGGATACAAGTGCAGTTGATCCGCACTCACGATTGGCTCAAACCACTCTGGTCTTCCTGGTCCAGCGTAAATGGACAACGTCTGTTTGTACTGAGAGAGAGCACTCCAATCCAAGTGATCACTGACCGGTAACCAGAGCGTCAGACTTTTCGCCTTTGAGGTGGCAAGGATGTCAAGCATCTGCTGCGTCACTTTGTATTGTGGGATCTGTTCGGCTTCTTCGTCCAATATTTGGCGAACCTTTAAATCAAGGTACAATCGACCCTCAAACTGAGCCACAGACCGCAGCTGGTCTGCCGTCAATGCTTGATGAGTGTCAATCCGAACTTCTTCAAGCGAAACCTGATTCAAATACATCAATGATTTTGGCTCCCATCGGCTAGGAGAGTCTATTTGCCCCGTCGCCAACATAATGTGCTGTACCTTTCGATTGTGGTGCAACTCGGCAGGAAGACTGAGTTCCCCTGTATACCCCATGAACTCTTGGAGTGCTGCCAAGGTCGTTTCTTCAAACCCCATCGACAATTTTGAAAAGGAACCCTTCGCCAAAATCGCTGCCTGTTCTTGGGTCAATGCCTCCATGTGAATCCCGAGACTTCCCTTGAAGGTTGTCAGCACCTCCAGCGCTTCATTGGTAAAACTACCGCCCAATTTGAGATGACCATAGTTGTTCACCAAGTACTCTATATACTCTTTGGTGATGCCATCTTGCCAGAAGGAAAAACAGTCACTCAGCATGCTACAATCATGGACATACCACAGTTCCTCATCTTCGGCGATGGCCTTCATAACCTCCAAAGGCTTTGTACCACCCAGACTGAATCCGCCCCAAGACGTAAAGGCTCTCAACGTTTCCTCAGCAATATCTACCGTGAAATAATTGCTTCCCTTAGGCAATGGGTCCAGCTGAGAAATCAGTCCCATATTCCACTCATCGAATGTAAAGTCCACCACGATTTTTGCATCACCTTTGTTGGGCAACGACCTATGCAGTCCCAAAAAATACTGTAATGAACCGACCTTTTCCAAGACCTTTGGGTCGCTGATTTTTGCCTGTACAAAGTGAAAAGAACGCCCTTCCCTGTCCCGGCGACGGAACAACAAATCTGTTGCCTTCTCTGTCATCACCTCTGTTCCGTAACTGATGATGTGACCAGAGGTACCTTGAATCACGCGAACTTCTTTCGCCGTCCAAGGTATAGGTCCAACCGAAACTGTCTCGATGTGTTTTGTCAGATGACTCAAAGACTGCGGGGAAACCTGATCCAAATTTGGAATGGCCAATTCTTCTAGATGATGCGCCTCCGTTCCAGTCAAAATCGTGGTGACACCTTCTTTGATGGTGGTGATGCCGTCTAAATGAACCTTCCCATCTGGTTTCGCCATTAGTGACGTCGCTGTTTTGATATTGATACTGGTCAGTTCGGAGAGATGAACACTATCCCAAGTACTGTCGGCATACACAGAATCAAACCATTTGGGCAAGCGATCTCCCAAAATCACAACCGATCTGGTGAATCCCTTTAGAATGTCCGCCGAGTCTGCATCCATATTTTTAGAGACAATCAGCTGTCTGGACAATCTCCCTTTCGCAAACGTCTCTCCATGTTCCGGTTCAATACTTCTCACCCCTTCAATCACGAGGGTTGTATTCGGAAAACAGGTTCTCAATTGATTGGTCAGGCTCCGCTCTCCAGTAATGTAAAGATTCTTTGGACGACTGTCGTGCCCTGAGCAATTTTCAAGTATTTCTTGAGAAACATCGCCAACAAGCAGAGTCTCTGGGGTTTGTTCAAGGAGCCTGTGCCACTCCTTCGGCGTCACCACATTCAATTCTGGGAGAACGACCAAGGCATTTGCCGTATACTCCTTACTTCGACTCCCCTCCAAATAAAAAACATCGGTATTGGCTGCAGTCTGTAGCTTCTGTTCAATCTCGGTATAGGTTTTACCGCGACTGTAGGTCCAGTGGCGTTTGTAGGTACGACTCTTGTACCGTTGAAACCCTTTTTTATACCGAACGCGATTTTGATTGACCGTCGCAATAAAATGCTGCTGATGAGTGTTTAATTGAGCGCTCTCTGTAATGGCAAAGTCCTCTGCCATGGCTATATTTAACCCCATCCATAATATAAACATCGTCCTCTCCTACTCTCCAATTGTCATCATTGTACCTTGTTCGCTCCCGAACGGTTCAATGAGTCAAGAGACTCATACGCAAGTTTCATAGTGGGTATTCAATCTGTACTATACAATTTTGCTATACTGAACTTAATACTTTGAATCAAACCAACCATATCGCTTCTACGGATATATTTATGTTCATGCTAGGCCTACTCTCTATTCTTTCATCCTCCCCTGCCAATGCCGAAGAAGTCAAAGTTGGTCAAGTGTATCAAGGTGGACAAACGCTCGATATCTCTGGACTGGGAGTCTCTTTTACCATTCCGAACAACTGGCTGGGTCAATTGGACGCTGACGGAGGCATTCTCCTAGGATCAAACACTGAAGGTGGAATGCTGATGGTGTTCGCTGCAAAAACATCTGCCAATGAGGTAATTGCAGAATTCAACAAACCCATCCCCATTGATGAAAGTATGGCTCTAGTTCCAAAGGGCTCCCCTGCATTGAAAGATGAACGTCTCGTCATCGATTACGGTGTAAGCGTCAATGGAGTCTCTAGTCCAGAAGCTTTTGGTCGATTGGATGGCTATATTAAGAATAGTGGTGTCGGTTTTGGTGTCATGACAATGGGTTCGACTGCGGACAAAGCAAACCTTCTCGGGAAACAGAAAAGCCTGCTCACATCCGTCAAATTCTCGGCACCAAAACTCCCTCCTCAACTGGTTGGATGCTGGCTTGACACCGACAGTGAGGTCAGTGATGGTTTCTCGTTCTTTTCCTCCACCAAAATCGAGCTGCAGGCCAATGGACAGTACCGATACACGACCAAGAGTAGCGCTGGATTGACCACCAATGACTCTATGGGGAATTGGGAGTCCGATACGACAGCAGAAAATGGAAACGGTTCTGAGGTTGGAACGTATTTCACCATCGGCAATATCTTGTATTTACAAAGCCATGACGGTCAGCGCTCATTTCCATTTGAATATAAAAATGGGGTGATGTACTTCCATGGCACCAGCTATGGAAATTGTTGAAACACTTTTGAACACTGTACACACAAACTTTGTCCATACTACTCTGACGATTTTGCAAACAACGAGACTTCAATATCTCGTGATGTGAATGTCATCTCTCCAACATTCTTATGCACCTTCAGTGTGGACGTCGTAAAGAATGTCTTTAATGCTGTATCCATTCTCGAGAGTTCTTCGGGAGAACAAATATTCTCTGTAAACTCGACCATTTCTACATCTATAGAGTCGGATTTTACTGTATACCGTCCTCGCCCCTCATTGCACCCCGTTTGAAGAACAAACTGGTTGTGCCACCCAAATTCAACGGATGGAGAACCATCTTGCAATCGAACAATGGGACCATCGACAGTGGAGATACCATCTAGCATCCAAGTCGTATCATAGAAGTTCACTCTCTTTGGAGCAGGTGGAAGCAGTCTCTCGGGACCGAACCTCAGGCTTGTATCTTCTGTGGTAAGGAGTAAAAAATCACCATCGCGACGAATATCTGGATCTTCCAATAAAAATCGCATCAGAAATGACTCGTCATCATAGATCCTTTCAGGAGAGTCAAAAGGAGGGGTCAAGCAAGCCTTTTCTGTTCCGCCAATCTCCAATACATTGAGTTTTGTCCCCTCAACTGTATACCGCCCATAATTATCATTGCAATTACAATCCAAATCCAGCTGATTGTTGTCAAAAAATTCCAATACAATCTTGTGCTGCTTTCGTTGATAACCAGTAGATTCGAGTAATACCCAAGGTTGACCAACTATTGAGGGCGACACTAGAGTCTCTACAGGATGGTTGTTCTGTGTTGTATTGGAAAAACACGCCTGTAGAATCATCCATACAATAATTTCACCTTCCAATTACATCCTTTCGGCGGACATTTATAGTAAATTCACCTATTCTCTTAGACACCATACATCACTATTCGGTTCGCAATTGGTATCATACAATTTCAATTGTACAGTATTTGTACAAACTGATTGTTTCACCTCCCTCTTCAGATTGAAATCTATGACCATTTTTCTCTTTTCTCTCGCTGGATGCACCTCATCATCAAAGCCTACCACTGATGGTCCGCAGATTATTGAAGATACAGGCACTGTTGATACAGCGAATACCGTTATTGAAGATACCAGTGAACCGGATCCCGATTCTGGAATTGAGGACTCTGACACAGATACAGACACATCCGACACTGAAGAAATCGACACCAGTACACCATACCACCGCGCCTACTTCAAAAGCATGCACAATGCTTATTCCGGAGAATCTAGAGGTACCATTCATGAACAATTGGGTGCGGGTTTTAGAGGTCTGGAATTTGATATCCACGACAATGATTTTGGAAACATCGGTGACTATCAGTTGGGTCACTTCTCACCCGGGGGGGAAGTCGAACGAGGACATGGAAACCCCAATACCGTTCTCCTCAGTGATTGGCTCAATCACGTCAAAGAATGGTCTTCAGAGCATTCAGGTCATGCCCCAATTACCATCACCATTGACTTCAAAGACGATCTGACCGACAATATTAACTACACAAACGGTAGCATGGACAAGTTAAACGACATCTTCGTTGACACACTCGGAAACGCCATCTTTTCTCCCATGTATTTTACAGGGGAATGGCCCACCGTTCAGGAACTTCAAGATCGCTTTGTATTGGTGCTGTCTGGACATGAAGAGTCTAGACAACTCTACAAACGAGATCGTGGCTACCATCCGGCGGTTGCCATCAATGATTCTGGTCAAGTCATGGAAGTGCATGATTCGGGGTCGGGTTCCTTGTGGTACTGGACTGGACAGATGCGCAGTGATGGATCCGTGGAATGGAAACGACATGGACGATACGATTCTGGTCAAACACCGGCTATAGCACTCAACAACGACGGTTGGTTTGTTGAGGTGCATCAATCTGAATCTGCCTCCACACTGTGGTCCCGCTCAGGATATCTAGACTCAGACTACAACCCCGTCTTTCAAAACAGTGAGCAGTATGATGAAGGTATTGAGCCTACGATACGATTCATCAGCAAAAACAGCTCTACTTTATTAGAGGTGCATAAAAGTCAAAATACAGGACAACACTGGGATTGGGAGCTGACACTCAACCAAACCACTGGTGCAGTTAGTTGGGGAGCACATGAACAGACCTCTACCCCATTGCACGATAAAGACCGTGATTCTGCTGTGCACTGGATTGAAGTTCTAACCGAACAGCACCAAAATGCTGGAAGTGACACCTTATTGTATGAAACTCGCTTTGATAAAGAGCGAATTCGATATCCACAGATCGCCTTTGTTGAATATCAAAACAACAATTCAACAGAGATCATTGATGGAGACTCATGGTTTGCCGCCATTGGATCTGGTTCTGAATCTACATTGACCTCTTGGAACAACGATGGATTCATCACTCGCGTTTGGGGATTTGATGAAGGAGATACCACATCCACCACTAGTCCACCAAACTTTCCCGCCACCGACTATCTAGATGCGGAATGGTACAACACATATTGTGCCCAGATCGGTACAGAAGAGTGACCCTATTGCTCCGGATACTGTACAATAATGCTTCTAGATACTGAACAATTTGTGATTCAACAGCATTTATCTGTACGTTCCTCACATAAATTTGAATACATCTGTACACACACTCGTACAAATCCCGATAAAATATTCATTCACTATTAAGCACACGGAGTACCCTATGGTCACTGTATTCTTATCCCTTCTTCTTTCCTTTACCCATACTGCAGAAGCCAATGGCGCTGTTGCTGGCATCAAACTTGGTTCGGTCCAAGTAGCTGACCGAACAAGCAAAGATGTCATTCGACTCCCAGTTTGCGATGGTAACCAGAATATCCCCGTCAATAGTATCCAATTGAAAGTTCGAAAGAAACCTGTACAAATTGACAAGGTAAAAGTCGTATTCCACAATGATCAGCAACAGATACTCACTGTCAAAAAACACATGAAAGCGGGGGAGGATTCTCGCTGGTTGGATTTAAAAGGCGATGCTCGATGCATCAAAAAGATTGTCTTTGTGGGTGATGCAGACACCAAACGTGTCAATTCTAAAAAACAAAGTACCATCGTTGTTGTTGGAAAAGTAAAAACAAAAAAGGCCATCGAGAAAAGGAACGTCGAAAAGGACCTCCAGACCTCAAAGAAGGCCACTAATGGATCAAAAGTCCATACGCTCACTCGAGTTAAACTGGGAGAGCAAACGCAAAAGGAAACCAAATTTCTTCCCTCTTGTAAGACCGATGACAACTTTCGTGTCAGTCAAATCCGCGTAGTGGTGAAGAACCATCCTGCCGAAATCAACAAGGTTCGTATTCAATTTCAGAATGGCAATGACCAATTCTTCAATGTCAACAAACACCTCGCCGTGGGACAGATGTCTCCATGGGTGGATCTGGACGGTGGAAGCAGATGTATTAAGCGCGTGACTTTTGTCGGTGATGCAGACACTGTCGGATACAGACCGAATGCTCGTTCTACAATCGTCGTTCACGGACGATAAACCATCACCCTATTTTTAAGCAACAAAGGTGACTCATTGAGTCACCTTTTTACGTCTGTTACAGCTACATTTTATGGAATGCAATTGAGTGTGTGATATTCTGTGCGGGCACCGGTTTCCATATTCCACACCATAACGCCAATGGGTACCGGCCAAAATCCAGTACACAAATCATTGGGCAACGTTCCCAGCTGTAAGGTCTGTGAGCCGCCAAACAATCCGGAGTTTTGATACGATTGACCAGAGGCTTCTGATCCATATCCACTCGAGGCATTCAAACAATTCTGGGCATTTTGCAGATGGTCCATAAAATTGAGCCCAGATCCAGTTCCGCAGCCATCCAGCACAGCATCCACTGTGCTTTGCCAATCCGCTGTGACAAAATAGACAACGTTCATGCCCGGTTTACTCGAGAACCCATCGCCTTCAATAAAAGCATTGTTGTATCCGGGTACTATCATAGCGGTCGAAGAGGACAATCCGAACCAGGATACGTCAATATTCCCAACTGGAGGCATGGTCGTATTGAGAAGTTCAATCGCTATTAGATTGTTCACCATGACATCCAGTGCTTTGATCACTTCTCCATACATCTGGTTTGCCACACGAAACCGAAGACTACTTTTGGCCGCCATTCCCATCGTAAGCGAAGCCAATCCAAAAGGCGGCAAAATCTCATCCGCATCTGTCTCTAACTGAGTAAGGTGCCAATCAATAGAGTGCATCAGCATCAATCGTAAGGGCTCCAATACAACGTCATTCAAGGGCTCCTCATTGCTTTGCCATCCAATCAGAGAAGGCTCCATTTGATCCATCTGAGCCAAATGTCCTTGAAGCGCGCCATCCAAATCGTCCAGCTGATCCAGATGCTCCTGACTTGGATTCTCATGATCCATGGCTTGCAAGAGTTGATTGTACTGCTGAAGGGTTTCACCAATGTCTACAATCCACTGATTCAAGAGAGGATCATCTGGACTGGTTGCCAGTCCTGCATCAATGAGAGCCTCTTCACTCGGCCAAAATGCATCGGGAAGATCTCGAAAGGGAGATAAGGTCTCGGGAAGCATGTCTTTGGCCATTTGCAGTCTCGTGTAAGCCATGACCAATTCTTCATCTGAACCACCACTGGATATGATGACATCACTGAGCGCCATCTCGGCTTCAGAAAAGCTCAACGATGCTGATTGAACGATTGGATTCAGGACCTCTCCAACAACTTGAATTGAACTCGAAACGGCTGTTGATTCCGCACTACACGAAACCTCATACTCCCCTTGCTCAGTAAAATGAACCATCTCGCCTTCTACAGATGTACCGATAGAGGGCGATACCGTAACCGTATAACTAGCGGAGTCCATAAGCTGCAGCGCCTCATCTGTTTCCATCAAACAGCGAACTCCGGTACTCACCTGCTCACCTTGAGTTGTCTGATGCAACACCTGAACCATACTTTGAGCACGATATACAGCGGTCAACGATTCTTCTGTATCCGAAGTGTCAGCGGTATCTGATTGAGTATCGGAATCTGTATCCGAGGTATCCTGTGTATCCTCACTGGTATCTTCCGTTTCTGTATCTTCGACATCCACACCCGTATCTGAGGTATTGAGGTCTTCTTTGGATTCTCCTGTGCATGCCAGCAGTAACAACGATGATATTAACATGGACTCTCCTTTCCTTGCTCTGATCTTATCGATTGAAATCATAAATACCTTGACCAGTCTAACATATTTACTGCCGCCATAACCACATGGTTGATTCTTCTCTCCGTGAGTCAGAGTTGACATAAACCTACACAAACCGTTACCACGCGTTGTCACTGCTATTTGAGAATTCATGTCCTTCTTCAAACTCTATCATCCACTCGGTCTGTTGTTGTGTATCGTCATTGGTGTGCTCAGTATGTATCTTGCAACTGTCTCACCGATTGATGCCGTAACCATGTCAATCCTGATTGGTGTTTTGATTGGAAACCTCACAACGATTCCGAATGAATGGGTGTCTGGTGTCAATTGGTCTGAAAAAAAACTACTGGGCATCGCGATAGCGCTCTATGGTCTGACACTGAAAGGCAGTATGCTGATAGAGCTCGGGTTTGAAAGCATGGCATTCGTGATGTCAACCATCGTCATCACTCTGATGATGTCTAGACCCATCGGACGATTGTTGAAGATTGAAGACAAGCTTAGCCTAACTGTTGGTATTGGGACCGCGATTTGTGGTTCGGCTGCTATTGTAGCCACCAAAGACATCATCAAGATCAATGAAACCCAGGCCGGCATCAGCATTGCCGCAATCAATTTCATTGGAACCATCGGAATCTTTGCACTTCCCTTCCTTGGCTCGCAAATCTTGGAACTCGGTACCATCGATAATGGTTTTATGATTGGCAATACCTTACAGGCTGTGGGACAAGTCGTCGCTGCTGGATTTTCAATTGACGATGCGACAGGTCAGATCGCAACCATCGTAAAAATGGGGCGTGTTATGATGCTCACCCCCGTAATTGTCCTATTGCTGAAACTGTTCAAACAACCAAACTCGGATACTGAAGCGCCGATACATCTCCCAGGGTTCGTACTGGGGTTTATCCTTTGCTCAGTGATCGCCACCAGCGACTTGCTCCCAACCAACGTAGTGCAACCCCTCACTCAAATTGGAGAGGTGTGTCTCATCATATCAATGAGCGCCATCGGTCTTAAAATCTCAGTCGGACAAATACGAGAGTATGGACTTTCAGTACTCGGGGCCGGTACTCTACTATTTTTGGTGCAGCTGGCAGTGAGTATTGGGTTTGTTTTATACACTTAGCGAACCATCTCGCGCAGTGTACTATTTGTCGACACCACTGTGCAAATCCCTATCAAAAGGGAACAGAGTAATCTATTAGGGACTATTCTCTGACAAAGCCATGCAAGAGGAATATCTGTCCGCCATAACCGTTGTATCCGTACGCACCAACCCAGAAATCCTCCAGGCCATCACCATTTCGGTCTCCTGCTCGAGCAAACCCCTGACCCAGTCTATCGTTGCTTGAATTGCCCCTGAGCATAAAACCAGCAACATCTTCGACATTGTGCCGTCCTGAATGTTGGGCTCCAAAGATTCCTATTGCGAGCCCCCTATTGGTTCCAGTTGGATCCGCTAAGTACGAACCTATCATAAAATCATCAAGACCATCACCGTCGATGTCACCTATACCCTCAATATCATCCGCAAATCCAGAGTTTTGATTGGCACCATAAATACCTGTAACAGTTAGATCATAAATATCGCTTGAAAAATTACCAGAACTGCCATCTTCAACTTTGACATAGTAAGTACCACCAGCTGTAATACCTGTCACTAATGACTTATCTTGTCCTCCTTGGAAACCTGCCAATACATTATCTGAACTGTCTAGTAAAC
>CALDQI010000501.1:0-2936 GCA_937911635.1 uncultured Pseudomonadota bacterium
ATCTAAACAACTCTTACAAAGTTTCTTCTCAGTATTCTGTTACCTTGTATCGCTGGGAGATGGTTGTGCTTGGTGGTGCAGACAATATGGCTTGGAACCTTGTTGTAACGAAGGATGGCTCTACCGCAAACGACTCTGCTTATCATGAATACTTTATGGTCATTCAGGCTCCGCAAGGAGAGCAGGTACATCTAGAGGACATCCATCTTGGAGCTACATTTAGAAATCATAACGTCCTCTGGTTTGATGGGTGGGATTCAGTCTCAGTTACGCTCGGCGATGTGGTGTGGACTCCTCCAGTAGAAGTTGAATGTTATGCTGGGGATGTAGCCCCAGACGGTATCTGTGAGGGTGAGGGCGTGTGTGCATATGCAACACCAGTTTGCGCCAAGGGAGAGTGGTTATGTGCTATGCCTGATAATGTCGAAGAGTTTGAAGTGTCCTGCGATGGACTAGACAATGACTGCGATGGACTAGAGTTGACGACTATGAGTGGTGGCAATGGCTTGTCGAGTGCCGGTAGATAAGTCTTAGTTCTGATGACTTGCCTTCGTTACTGCATCAAAAGAGTCGCTGATAGGGTGTTCTACGCCATTTTTCAGGTGACTAGAGTGACCAATGATAGTTATGGATGGAGACCTGAATCCAATGAAACAAAATCAGATGGAGCGTCTAAATGACCTTTCACTTTGCCGATGAACTCGGAAAAGCAGTTCTTAGGAAAGGGGCTCCGATAGCGATAGGTTTAGATCCACATTTGCGTCAACTGCCCTTGTTTTTACAGTCGAGGTATTCTGATCTGTCCGGTCGGGCATACTTATTAGAAGCGTCGAAAGCGGTGTTGACCTTCAATTGTATGGTGATTGATGCTGTAGCACCTGAAGTCGTGGCTGTTAAACCTCAGTTTGCCTTTTATGAGCAGCTGGGCTCCAATGGCTGGAGAGTGCTAGAAGATACCTGTGCCTATGCACGTGAGAAGGGTCTACTGATAGTTGCCGATGCCAAAAGAGGGGACATATCCAGTACTGGTGCTGCCTATGCCCGAGCGATTTTAGACAACGATGGTCCGATAGGCGCAGATTCAGTCACGTTGAATCCATGGATGGGCTTAGACACGTTGAATCCTTTTCTGGAACTCGTACGAGAGCAGGGAAAGGGATTGTTTGTACTCCTTCGTACGACCAATCCACAGTCTCATTTCTTTCAACATCACGGTCAGCCCAGTGCAAGTGTGGAATTAGCCCGTCAGTTGGCATTGATGGCAGAAGACAACGTTGGTACTTCTGGGATGTCGAACATTGGTGCCGTCGTTGGTGCATCGGCCCATGAAGAAGCTCAACTGTATAGAGAGATACATCCTACAGGATGGTTTCTAGTGCCGGGTGTGGGGGCACAAGGCGCCACGCCAAGTGAAGGTTTGGCGAGTGCCAATCCAGAGGGGTATGGCGCACTTGTAGTGGCATCCCGATCTTTGCTTTTTCCAAAAGGACACCATCGTCATGGAGACTATGATTTGAATCCAAGCGGGGTTTCCGTCAGTGTCCTGAAGGCTACATTGGAACTGAAAGGTCAACTCATTGATTCTTTACAATCGTAAAAGACCCAAGGCTTGATACCTCGTTCCATTTCCGATTGTGAACATTCGAACCGGTTTTTCGAGAATGAATCACTCGAAGACCTCTGCTGTCTTTGGGATGGAAGAGCTTGGTCGATGAACTCAAAATACCATTCTTTGCCATCTTTTATATACTGTACTCCACAATAAGAATGCATAGGTTATCGCCACCAGAAGTGTTGACATTGACCAAGCATCTTCCCACAACATCCAACAATTGACTCCAGAACTTGGCAACAGTAGAGGGAGGTTCTCACCCATCCAGTTTACGGTGGGATTGTCGGATAGTGAGCTGCTCATCCACAATCCCATTCTTACCATAAAGTCTAGACCAACCAACAATCCCATATTGAGTAAGACACGATTGGAGGATTTGGTTGATAATGAAAACAAGGCCACCCAGCCAATCAGTATGCAATCGGCAAGTAAGGTTAGAAGCCACCCACCAATTGTGGCACTCCATTCGGCATTTCCAATGTAGGGGAGTGTCGGAATCAATATCACGATCAACGACAATAGAGAGATGACAAGTAGACTGGACAACTTTGTACAAAGGATTTCTGTTCGGGTGTATCCTGCAACGATGGAGTCTTGAACGAAACCCTGCTCTCGACTGTTCACAAAGGTTTGGATGCTGAGCCAGCAATATCCGAGGGGTAAGAGCATCCAGTTTCGAATCCAAAGATTCCGTTGCAAGTCTGCTATCCAGCCCTTTTCTGCTCCTACAATGGCATGTTCCATCAACAGGGTTGTGAGTCCGCAAAAGGCAAAGCAAGCCAGTAGATAGCCGATGGAAAATCGTTGAGAGCATAAATGTCGGGTCTCAAGAGAAAACAAGCGTTGAAAGATATTCATTGAGTCCCCCAATGAAATTGTCTTCTAGTGAGCTTTCATATATCGACAGATGGGATAGCGTAATGCCATTTTCAAAACACATTCGATTGATGGTATCGGCGGCGATGGATTCTGTAATCAACAGTCCGTCCTTTAGGGGTGTATGTTCCCAGCCGTGAGTCTGAATGAATGCCAGTAGGTCTGTATGATTCTGTGATTGTATGTGGATACCAGTTTGTGAATACCCCTCGATGGGACCAGAGTACTGAACCTTTTGGTCACCAATGACAACCAAGTGTGTACAACAGGCTTCGACCTCTCCCAATAAGTGAGAGGATAAAATGATGTTCATTCCTTGTTGATGAAGGTTTTGAATCAACGTCCGAATCTGAGCGATCCCCTGAGGATCCAATCCGTTGGTGGGTTCGTCTAAGATTAAACAATCCGGTTTGGCGATCAATGCTTTGGCAATCCCTAGACGTTGCTT
>CALDQI010000502.1:0-5197 GCA_937911635.1 uncultured Pseudomonadota bacterium
TCATTGTAAAGATTGTGGCGATACTATGCACAAACCTACTACAGATTGTCCACATGATCCACACGATGAAAAAGGCGATTGGTGGAGAGATGATAACGGAAATGGTATTCCAGATGGTTTAGAAAAAAATATGAGCGAAGATAAGTCAGAAGAATTTGAGCCTCATATGATGTATGATCCAAAGACAGGCAAAGGCAAAATGGCTAAAAAAGAACAAGACCATAAAGACCAATACAGAGACCATTCCCAATAGGTCGTAAACTCGCTCTACAATCGAGGTGGTTGCGACGGGGACAAACTCCAAACCCGTTCGATTACACACCACTGTTGGTTTGATGACTTCACCAAGCCTGAGGGGAAGGAGTGTATTGGTAGCTGCACCGATAACTTGTGCACGAAACAAATCCAATACAGAGACGGTGCTGGTCAATGACCGCAGAATAATCTTCCATCGTAGCGCTCGGATGGCAAACTCGAGAAGGAGCAGAAGGATGGCCAACACAACCCACAGTATCTGGATTTGGTCAAATACAGCCATCATCTCAGACCAATCGATTGTGTGTGCAAACCAATACAGGCATGCACCACCAAACAACACTCCCACAATCAATCGTTTCATTTTTACTCCTCGTCTCACATATAACCTCCTTTTTAGTCAACAACCCTACGGTGTACAGAGATTGAATTCTTTTGGTGAATCGGCTATTAGACAACCGAAACAATGAACGATTGAGAGGAGATGAAATGGCTGAAAAAATGTATGCGGTAGCAGGGTTGGGGAACGCATTGATGGATGCGTTGATCGTAATGGATTCAGATGATCTGTTGGGGACGGAAGGCTTAAACAAAGGCATCATGCATCCGGTGGATCATGGGAGATGGATGGACGTCTATGAAAAACTGGACTCTACTAAGGTGGTTCTTCAAACGGGTGGTTCTTGTGCCAATACGATTGCAGCGATGGGGCTGATGGGTGCCAAGGTTTCCTATTGTGGTCATTTGGGTAGTGACGAGTTTGGGAACACGTATGCCCAACAGTTTGTCGAAGCCTGTGGAGAGCATTCTTTGGTCTTGGGAGAAGGGCACACCGGCAAATGTCTGTCTTTGGTCAGTCAAGATGCTGAACGCACGATGCTTACAGATTTGGGGACCAGTGTTATGCTTCCCAGTATCGAGCACTTTAAATCCGTCATTTCCGACAGTCAAGTCCTGTATTCCACAGGGTACTTGCTGCTTGGAGATCCGATGAAGAGTCGCCTCATTGAAGCCGCCGACTTTGCGAAATCAGCGGGAGTTACCATTGCTCTGGATGTAGCGGACCCATTTGTAGTGAAAGCCGTGACTGACGACATGAAAAACTTCATTGCTGAGTATTGTGACGTTGTGTTCTTAAATGAAGAAGAAGCCAAAGCCATCACAGGTTCTGAACAGGCAACCGATGCGATTGAAGCGCTGAAAGGCATGTGTGACACCATCGTCGTCAAGCTTGGAAAGAAGGGTGCGGTTGTGTATTCGAAAGGAGAAATTGCTGAGACGGGTGTGAAATTGGTGAAGCCGATTGATACTACGGGGGCAGGGGATTCCTTTGCCGCAGGTTTTCTGTATGGATTTACCCATGGGTACTCACTGGAACAGTCTGTTCGGTTGGCTACACATGTAGCCGCTGAAACGATCATCCAAGTTGGTGCGGTTGTTCGTACCCCCAATCGATTGCAAGAGATTGTTCAGGAAGTCGGCTGATGCACGTCGGTCGTATCTTAGACGATACTGGAGTGCCCAGATTGGTGCGCCGAGTGTCTGAAGAACAAGTGCAGCCTCTTTCGGGGAATATCTTTGGTCGATTTTGGGACCAAGGTGACCCTTTGTCTACGCAGTCTGTTCGATTTCTACCTCCATTGATGCCGTCAAAGGTTGTGGGTATTGGTTCGAATTACACCAAGCACATTGAAGAGATGGGAAGAGAAAGGCCCAAACAACCAAAAGTGTTTTTAAAACCGAACACCAGTGTTGTGGGTCATGGTGACGTCATTGAGATCCCACCTGACACGACCAGAGTCGATCACGAAGCGGAGTTGGCCATCGTGATTGGCAAGCATTTGTATCGTGCATCTGAGACTGAAGTTTGGGATGGGATACTGGGACTCACAATTGTGAATGATGTCACGGCGCGAGATTTTCAACGGGCTGACGGGGTATTCACACGAGGCAAGGGATTCAATACCTTCTGTCCAATGGGGCCCTGGATCTTACTGGGTGACAAAGAAGAGCTGTCTCGCCCTCGTTCGATTCAATGTTGGGTGGATGGTGTACTGAAGCAGGACTCCTCTACATCCGATCTTCTTTTCGGCCTCTCGACGTTGGTGTCTTTTGTATCGAACATCATGACATTGCTCCCTGGTGATATCATTGCAACAGGGACGCCTTCGGGTGTAAGCCCCTTATCAGATGGTCAGGAAGTCCAGATTCAAATAGAAGGAGTGGGTACGCTCAGAAACCCAGTAGTCAACAGAGAAGATCGATGCCAAGTTTTGTGATTCCAATCCTTGTATTGTCCGCACCCGCGATTGCAGTGGCATTCCTTAGACGTACGTGGTGGTGGCCTGCAGCGATGTGGGTACTGGGAATGGTCATTGGACAGATCATGGGCTGGTTGGTTCTGTCAGATTGGGTGGAGTTGTTTTCTGCCACCGTTTTACTTCAAGATGGTTTGAGCATTGCACTGTGGTTGGTGTGGTCAATCGTTGCGGCGGCTAGTATAACCTCGAACCGTTCTTCAATAAGAGGAGCAACTCAATTGGGGTTGAGTCTTGGAAGTTTTGGTGCTGCATTGGCATTGGAGAACTCTGAACAGGACCATGAAGCTCCAAGGTTCGTATTGACGACGATAGCGGCATCGTTGCTCCACCCAGGTACAATGATTGGCGGGCTGTATTTCTTTGCGGAAACGAAACTGTGGCTGTTTCTGTGGATTTTTGCGGTTCTATTGCACAGTAAAGACGGTCCGGAATGGTTGAAGAAATCTCAGGAACAACCTGAAGCGTCCACAAAATGGCTAGCCTTTGGAGGGGTGATCTTAGCCGCGTCATTTCTACTCCCCACTTGGAGTGTGGAAATACTCCTTGGCACGTTACCCGTTTGGATTTGGAAGAGTCGACAGAATTTTCCATGGCGGTCGTTGGTTTATGTCGCTGGTGTGTTTGCCTGTGTGAATCTTGCAGTCGCGTCGGGATTACCAGAGATGGCGGCTTGGGGATTGGAAGAGTTTCCGATGGATGTACATTTTGTATTGCCAATTGCACTACTGGTGGCTTCGGCTCTCCTTAGCGCCTTGATTGGGTCTATTCCCATAGCATTCTTTGGGGTGGCCTTATTCGAAAGACTGATGGACCTCCCCTCAATAGGATTGAGTACGGGACCATTGTTGGCAGTCTATGGTCTTGGTTTGGTGGTCGGCAATATTCGTCCATTGATATGGGCGCAGGCTGTTCGGGAAAACCTCTTACACTGGTTTGTAGCCGGCTTTGTAGTCATCAATTTAATAGCTGTTGTTGTCTATACAACCTTTTGAGGAGTGGATGTGACCTTTAAATCACCAATATGGAAATCGATCGCCGGTTTCGGCGTGGTATCTTGTTTAATGGCCTTTGCACCATCATCGTCTTGGTATCGAAATGGGGTTGTAGCCAGTGACCACAAACTTGCTTCAGAAGCGGGGACAGAAATCTTACGCAAGGGTGGCAATGCTGTCGATGCTACAGTTGCGACGGCTTTGGCTGCTGGGGTGGTTCAAATAGCCGGTTCGGGATTGGGTGGCGGTGGATTTGCAATCGTCAATGATGGTGGTGAAACAACCGTTATCGATTTCCGAGAACGTGCGCCCCAATCGGCTCATCGAAACATGTATGTAGAGAGTACAGTAGAAAAGGCTTCAAGGTACGGTGGACTCGCAGTCGCCATTCCCAATGAGGCGAATGGTCTACTTGAGTTGCACAAACGAAAGGGGTCGCTGCCATTAAAGACCATTGCGAAGCCCGCTGTAACCCTGAGTAAAGAGGGGTTTGTGATTGGTCAACATTTGCTACACGCCTTTGGAAAACTCGGAGATGTTAGTACTCAGAATGCGGTGTCGCAGTCTTTATGGGGTATAGAAAAACCTAGTCTGGGGGATACGCTTCAGCATCCGAGACTGGCAAAGAGCATTCAATCTTGGGCAAAAAGCAATGGTGAATCCTTCAAAACAGGTTGGGTTGCTCAAGATATTGCCAATACGGTTCAACAAAATGGCGGGATTTTGACCATCGAAGATATGAGCACCGTTGAACCAGTTGCGAGAGATGTTTTGGAGGGCACGTATCGAGGATGGAAGGTATACACAATGCCGCCACCGTCTTCGGGTGGTCTGGTAATCCTTCAGGTACTCAGCGTACTAGAAGGGTATGATCTTGCGTCAATGGGACAGAACTCCTCTGAACTATTGCACCTGTATGCTGAAACATTTCAGCATGCATTTGCCGACAGAGCCAATTACATGGGAGACCCTGACCGAATCGATATCCCCATAGAACGGTTGCTATCTACAGAACGTGTACAAGAAATTCAGGGGCAGTTTGACTCCACCAAGACTCATGAACGTTCATTCTACGGCACACCTATCGATATCGGTAAAGATGCCGGTACACAGCACATTTCTGTTGTGGATAAGGACGGGCTGTCGGTGTCCTTGACAACCACCATCAACACAGAGTTTGGGTCTAGGGTGGTTGGTACCAAAAGCGGTGTATTGTTGAACAACGAGATGGATGATTTTGTTGCTGAGCCCGGTAAACCAAACTATTACGGATTGATCGGATCAGAGGCCAACTCTGTTGCTCCAGGCGCTGTACCACTCTCGTCTATGTCCCCAACCATCTTGGTGTCTCCGAATGGTCAGGAGCGAATTGTAATCGGGGCGAGCGGTGGACCGTTGATCATTACCTCCACACTACAGGTGATTCTCAATATCGTTGATTTTGGACTGGAACCCTCACAAGCGAATTCACGCGGACGTATCCACCATCAGTGGGTACCTGACATCGTCTTCGTCGAGGATGGGACCCCAGACATGCTACTCAAGGGGCTCAAGGACCGGGGTCACAAGACCCAGATCCGAACCCGGTTCAGTGCTGTCCAAGGGGTGTTGATGGGCCCGAGCGGCATG
>CALDQI010000503.1:0-1912 GCA_937911635.1 uncultured Pseudomonadota bacterium
CAATTGCACAAATCACATTACTTTCTTGTCCTTCATGTGGAGCAATGGTTGAAACAACGGAGGAGCAACTCTCATCCATATGCTATTTTTGTGATGCTGCTGTCGTCAAAACACAGGAAGTTGCACCACATACACTAGAGGAAATGCTTCCATTTAAAGTCACACAAAGGCAAGCAAGCGCTAGCCTACATCATGTCTTACAGAATCACTGGTTCTTACCTGCCTCTTTAAAAAAGAAATCGGCGCCGGATGAAATACACGGCATGTTCGTTCCATTCTGGGTATTGAAAGCCACCGCTCGCAGTCAGTACGAAGCAAAGATCGGTATCAATTATCAAGAGACAGAGACCTACACTGAAACAGACAATGAGGGCAATACCGTCACTAGAACCCGTACCGTTACCAGAACAGACTGGCACCACCTTACGGGAAGTCACGTCAAGCAATACGAAGATCACATCATCTGCGCGTCCAGAGTTTTGTCCAACTCAGAAGTAGACCCCATAGAACCCTTTGATTTTGGTCAGGCACTTCAGTTCACTCACGAAACGATAGCGGGATGGCGTTCGGAAATTCCAGTGACGACCAAAGATGATGCTTTCGATACTGCAGTCTCTGAGATTCATTCTGAAGAACAACGTGCGATTCGTTCTTTTCTAACCGGAGATTCAAATCGACTGGGAGACGTAGAAACATCGGTTCAGTGCAATCGTTCCGACATTCGAGCGGCACTGCTGCCAATCTGGATTGCTACCTACACCTTTAAAGGACAGTCTATGCGGCTTCTTGTCAATGGACAAACTGGTTCAGTGGGCGGTGAGATACCGAGAGACTGGAAAAAAATAGGACTTCTCATTGCTGGCGTTCTCATCATTGGATTGATTGTTGCTGGAGCATTGCAATGACACTACAGGCTATTCAATGCGAAGATTGTGGCGGTTCAGTTGCTTTTCAAGAAAACAAGCCGTTACCAGAATGTCCATTTTGTGGGTCGACAAAGCAAATACCTCGCCCCCTAGATCGTCAGGTCCGTCCTCCCGCGTTTTGGATCCCCTTCGAGACTTCACAGGAGAATGCCGACGAAGCCTTCCGAACCTTTGCCAGCTCAAGTTTTTGGTATCCAAAAGATATTCGAACCGCCTCCTTAGAACTAAGGACATTACTGTTACCTGCTTGGGTTTGGAGTGGTCATATAGAAACCCACTACAATGGACAAGTTCGAGCACACAGCCCTTCTGGATATCGTCCTGTATCGGGATTCGACAGCATGCATTTACATCAGGTTTGGATTCCTTCTTCGAAAGCCCTAACACTTGCAGAGATCAACCAACTAGCCCCCTTTCATACAGAAGGCGCACAGGCTCTAGATGAAATGCCCGACATCCCATTTGAAGTCGGTGAACTTACAGAACGGATCGCACTTCACGAGGCCAAACAGGTCATGTCGGCAACTCATAGAAGTCGAATCGCCTCCGCAGAAGGTCTTACAGATCTGCACACGTCCTCGGTATTTGAAGAAATGAGCGGTCAACCGAGCTTGATCCCCATCTTCATTGGTGTATATCGTCGAAAAGACAAATATTATCGAATCATCGTTAACGGTTCAACCGGTACACTCATTGGAGAAGCACCGCTCGACTGGGTGAAGATCTGGATGGTGATCATCGTCGTAGTGGCAATCATTCTGGCTGCCGTCAATATCTGAGTGAACGCCCCTTCCTTCTTCGATTTTTGGAACGATTTCGACTTGGTTTGGGTGTGCTTTCTGCGACAGCTGTCGTACTGCTATTCAGCACAATTGCCTCCCAATTTTCTTCTCTCTCTTCTTGTCTGGAAGCCCTTTCGACTTTCATCCCCATAGAAAGTGTGGTATCTGGAGCGCGTTTCGTCCACGCTCCATACGCTTTGCCAG
>CALDQI010000504.1:0-9439 GCA_937911635.1 uncultured Pseudomonadota bacterium
CTATATTCGGGTGCCTTACTGTATTCCAAATATTTATTTCATTTAAAAAATCTTTTACAGATATTTTATTTTTTAATTTTAACTTTTTGATTACAATTTTTGTTCCTCTCCATAAACAATCAAAGATTTCTGAAGTCGCACCAGATGCAAAAGGTTCTAAATCAATTTTTAGTTCATCATAATTTACATACCAATGTTGTTCCTGCGATTTTTTAATAATTTTATTAATTTCATGATTAACATTCATTATATAGAAATACATTATTTTGTTAAGTAAATGCACCACTGATTGATACATGGGGGTATGTCATCAACTCTTTGCGTCCAATGAGCCATGATGCCCAGCATGAGTTGGAGGAAGCGTTAACAGCTGGAACATCAGCAAGAATCGTTGGGGCTGGAGCTCCCAGATTGCCGAACACCACATTGGCACTATTTGACGTTCCTGGCGATATGATTGTCATGGCACTCGACATGGTGGGTATTGCAGCCTCTACAGGATCTGCATGTTCTTCTGCTTCCTCAAAGGACTCGTTTGTGTTAGAGGCAATGGGGATGAGTGGAAAACCGGTTCGATTCTCTTGGGGGCATGGAACCGATTTGGAAGCTGCTATTCCCAGAATCATAGAAACCATTCAAAATTTGGAGCAAACATGCGTGTGGTAGCCGCCATGAGTGGAGGTGTTGATTCATCTGTGACAGCAGCATTGCTGCTCGAGCAAGGCTATGAGGTCATTGGAGTGCATATGAAACTTCATGATACTCCGGAAGTCGGTCTTGAAGATGGTGAAACCAAAACCTGCTGTGGACTGGACGATGTAAACGATTGTAGACGCGTTGCAGAGAGATTGGGAATACCATTCTATGTTATGGATCTGCGTCAGGCATTTAAAAAGGCTGTGCAAGACGATTTTGTCAACAACTATGTAAAGGGGTGGACTCCCAACCCGTGCATCCAGTGCAATGGTGTGTTGAAGTTTCAAGTTCTACTCCAAAGAGCACGCGCATTGGGAGCCGAGTATTTGGCGACGGGTCATTATGCCCAAATTACGGATGACAATTGTTTACAGATGGCGATCGATCAAAAGAAGGACCAGTCATATTTTCTCTTTCCGATAAAGCCAAAGGTACTCGATAAGATTCTATTCCCATTGGGCGGAATGACGAAAAGTGAAGTTCGAGAGCACGCCAAGCGACTTGGATTGGTTACCGCATCGAAACCGGAAAGCCAAGATATCTGTTTTCTTCCGAATGGCAATCACGGTCAGTTTGTCGAGGACAATGTCGAGGGTAAAGAGGGAGCCGGTGAAATTGTCGATACAAGTGGTAAAGTCGTCGGACATCATGAGGGGTACTGGAAGTATACCATCGGACAGCGGCGTGGCATTGGGGTGGCTATGGGGAAGCCTGTCTATGTTGTCGATATCGATTCCGATACCAGACGTGTTGTCATTGGAGACAGTGATCGACTGTTGACCACCGGATTGGTTGCTGGAAACATGAATTGGTTTAGAGAGCCACAGGTTGAAGAACCATTGCTGGCACGAATTCGCCATCGAGGCGCATTGTACACCTGTCAAGTTGAACCTGCCGAAAAATCAGGCGAATGGGTCGTGCGGTTTGATTGTCAAGCAAAGGCTGTAGCCCCGGGGCAAGCCGTGGTGATTTACAGTGGATGGGGAAAAGTGGACGAGCGTGTGGTCATAGGTGGTGGCTGGATCCGTCGGCGGTTTTAGATGCAACTGTTTTTTGATGCTGAGAACCCAGTGTATTTAGAAGCGTTGACTCACAGTTCCTATGTGAAGGAAAACCCCAAAGTAGGTCGACACAATGAAGTGCTTGAGTTTATTGGAGATGCTGTGTTGCAGCTCTGCATCACCAATTTATTGGTTGAGTTGTATCCGAATCATCGAGAAGGAGACTTGACTCGGATGCGTCATCAGCTGGTGGATACCAAAACACTGGCTGAGATCGCTCGATCGTTGGATTTGGGGGAGCAGATCCGCCTAGGTTTGGGTGAAGAGAGAGATGGTGGTCGTGATAAAGACAGGATACTCGCAAATACAGTAGAGGCATTGCTGGGATCTACGTATCGTTTAGAGGGGCTAGATATGTGTCAGCAAGTGGTACAACATCACTTTTCCGAGAAGGCAAAACAAGTTCGAGATGCAGTACCTCCAAAACAGCGTTTGATGGAATGGTGCCAGCGAAAATACAAAAAAACTCCGGAATATCGAGTGGTCGACACGGCAGGACCAGCACATCAGCGTGTGTTTTCAATCGGTGTGTGGGTGAATGATTCTCAGTTGGCAATCGGCAGTGGGACCAGTAAGAAGGAAGCCACGATTGCTGCGGCTGTGGCAGCAGTGAAACGATTGTGCCAAGAGGGTGCGATGTCATCCGATTTGGGTTAGGTTGCGGGTTACTTCAATAGAAACAGTCCATCCAGAGTTTGTATATGTCAGAAGAATCTCCTCAGCCTGAAAATAACCCTACGTCTACAGAACCATCGCACTCTGGCTTTGTAGGGTTGTTTGGTTTGCCAAATGCGGGAAAGAGTACCTTAATGAATGGTGCTTTGCAGGTTAAACTGTCTATCGTTTCGAATAAGCCTCAGACGACGCGCAATCGAATATTGGGTATCCTCAATGTCCCCAATCTCCAAGTAGCATTGTTGGACACACCAGGGATCCACAGAGCGCGCGGACGAATGCATAGTACTATGGTTCAAGCCGCAAAAGACACCATTGGAGAGGTTGATGCAGCGTGCTGGGTTGTAGATGCATCATGGCTGGTCAAAAAGGATAAAGTGATGCCTGCCGAACAGATTTTCTCGAAAGGCATCAAGTATATGGCCAACTTATTGGAGAAGGAGCCAAAGTTGGTAGTGGTACTCAACAAGATTGATCTTTTTCCCAAACAGCTGCTACTTCCGCTGATGGCACTGTTTCAAGAGAGACTCCCGCAGGCTCACTTGGTCCCCATCTCCGCAAAGACTAAAGATGGTTTGGAGGCGTTGTTTGAGGTGTTTAAACAGGTGCTTCCAGAGGGAGAGCCGTTGTATCCAGATGATATGTTGACAGATCAAACAGAAAGATTCCTAGTTGCTGAGCGAATTCGAGAGAAGGTATTTTTACTGACAAATCAAGAGGTTCCATACAGTGTAGCCGTCGAGGTTCAAGGCTTTAAAGAAACCGGTAAACGGACTGAAATATACGCTAGAATCTGGGTGGAAAAGGAATCTCAAAAGGGCATTATCATTGGTAAACGCGGCGCAAAAATTAAAATGATTGGTACCCAAGCCCGTCAGGACTTGCAAGAACTATTGGGGCGCAAGATTCATCTAGACTTAATTGTTTCAGTTCGAGACAATTGGTCGACGGATCCGCGTCGGCTGAGAGAATTGGGTTTCTAATTGTAAAACGGACATATTATGTCCGACTGGCTGAATTTGAAGTCTAAAATCATGTATTAAGAGGTTGTTATGATTCCCGTAGTTGCTATTGTTGGACGTCCAAATGTTGGTAAGTCCACCCTGTTCAATCGATTTATTGGCTATCGAAAAGCCATTGTTGATGATCGTCCTGGTGTGACGCGTGACAGAAATTATGGTGAAGGGAGCTTCTTAGGACAGAAGTTTTTGTTCATTGATACAGGTGGATTTGAGCCAGAACCAGATTCAGATCTCTTTTCTGAGATGCGTAGGCAGGCACTCGTAGCCCTAGAAGAAGCGGACATATTTTTGTTTGTTGTCGACCGCCAGACCGGATTGACTCCTGCAGATACATTGACCGTTCAGATACTTCGAAAGGCATTACCAGAATACGCTCAAAAGAGACTTGTTTTGGTTGTGAATAAGTGTGATGGTGGACGCCATGATTTGGAAGCGGTGGAGTTTTACAGTTTGGGTTGTGGTGATCCGCTGACCGTTTCGGCCGAACATGGACGTGGAATGTATGAACTGTGGGAAGTTGTCAATGAACTCGTTCCCGAGGAGATGCGTCAAAGTTGGGCGGACGAAGAGTCTGAGTCAGAAGAGGATTCCGATTCGGAGCTGTCGACTGATGAGAGTGGGGATGGAGATTCAGAACGTACGGTAGACGAAATACGGATTGCCATTTTGGGACGTCCGAACATCGGGAAGTCAACGCTCGTCAATCGAATGCTCGGTGAAGAACGACATGTTGTTTGTGATATGCCGGGTACCACAATGGACTCTATTGATTCCGTAGTGACCGTAGATGGTCAGAAGTATCGTTTTGTCGACACTGCTGGTATTCGTCGTCGAGCCAAGATTGATGAGCGGTTGGAAGCCATCGCTGTTGGTCATGCCATTCGGACTATTGAGCGCTGTCACCTGTGTATTTTGATGATTGATGGTGTAGAGGGAGTCAGTAAACAGGATGCCAGACTGGGTGCCTTGATTGCCGATAGAGGGCGTGCCTGCATTATTCTGATCAACAAATGGGACAAAGTAAAGAATATGGAGGAGAGGAACTCTGCCGTTGTCGATGATGAAGTAGAGATGAGTTTACCTCACATGTCATGGGCTGAAGTGATTTATACGTCTGCACTCACAGGAAAAGGATGTCACCGAATTATTCCACTCATCAAAGAGGCCTACAAGAACTTTGACCGTCGCATTTCAACGAGTAAACTAAATAAAATCTTTGAACAGATCGTAGCCGCAAATCCACCACCCCAAAAGCACCACCATCGTGTGCGGTTAAACTACATCACGCAAGCCAGAGTTCGTCCACCAACATTTGTCATCTGGGCAAACTCTCCGGATGCCATCCCAGATTCTTACAAACGGTATATTGAAAATCGTTTTCGTGAACAGTTCAAGTTCGGCGGTGCACCGCTTCGAATCAACTTCCGCCAAAAACGAAAGCAATGGGAAGACTTATAAGCCGAATCCATGGAGATTGAATGAGCGAAGAAACCAGTAAAATTCAAGTTCTAGACGACAACACCATCAACAAGATCGCTGCCGGTGAGGTGGTGGAGCGTCCATCTGCAATTATTCGCGAGGTGGTTGAGAACGCCATCGATGCAGGAGCGAACGATATCCGTATCGACTTAGAATTGGGTGGTACAAAACTCATCAAGATTCAAGACAACGGTTGCGGGATGAATCGTACAGAGGCTCAATTGTCTTTGCAAAGACACGCGACCAGTAAAATTCGATCGGATTCAGATTTGTTCAATATCAACACTCTGGGTTTTCGTGGAGAAGCGATTCCTTCCATTGCCTCCGTATCTCAGTTTGAACTCTTAACCAGACCACACGATACGCCAGCTGGTACAAAAGTGACCGTTCATGGAGGAAAACTCGTTTCGGTAGACACTGCAGGTTGTCCAGCCGGTACAACGATTACCGCTCGGAATTTGTTCTTTAATGTGCCCGCTCGGCAAAAGTTCTTACGTGCTCACAATACAGAGTACTCACATTGTCTAGAAGCCGTCGTTCGTGAAATGCTAATCCGTCCCCACATTGATGTTGAAGTCCGTCACAATCGAGTCAGCGTGCTGCGCTCACCGAAGACCGACAGTCTGAAAAGTCGAGCAGTGACCCTACTTGGCAAACATTGGGGGCAGGTGATTCCCATTGCCTTTGAATCGGAGTATTGTTCTGTTGAGGGGTTGATTTCTCCGGTGGGAGTACATCGAAAAAGTGCGGCCAACTCAACGTACTTGTACGTTAACGAGCGTTTTGTCAAAGACACGGCCGTTCGAAGAGCCGTCTCAGAGGCGTATCAGGGCATCATTCCAAAGAAGTGTTATCCACTGATTCTGCTCTCAGTGAAGGTGTCGCCTAGTCAAGTTGATGTGAATGTACATCCTGCGAAAACAGAGGTGAGATTTCAGCAAGTGTTGGATGTCAGTCAAGCCATCACCAGAGGACTTCGAAAAGCGCTTCAAGAGCATGGTATTCGAAGACAAGTAACAGAACGTCCTGTGGTCACGACATCTACAACAGCGTCTCCAACACCACTGCCTCTGTTTGGGAACGAGAGTCAGAAGCCATACAAAGCCTCTCCCACACCGATCCCCACTCCGATAACGCCACTGCCTTCATTACCAGAGTTGCCGAATTCTAAGGTCATTTCTACAGCCTCTCCAACTCTAGATGGGGGATCGGTCAACGTTGACACACAAAGTTCAGCGAGTCCCGTTTCTGAAATCAATCCGGATGCAGGTGATAGCATCGTGGATCCTAGAGTGTTCCCATCTTCATTTTATGGTTTTTCTGAGGCTGAATTTCAAGAAGTAGAAGTACCTATGTTGGCATTACCGAAGCCTTCTCCGATGGATGCACTCGCTTCTCCGTGGCCTGTATTGGACGGCGAGGAAGAAATCGGTTTGGGTGATTTGTTGCCTGTACCAAACTTTGCCGATTTGAAAGTCATAGGACAACTCAAAGAGACCTATATTCTGTGTGAAGGGGCTGGTGAATTGGTCATTATCGATCAACATGCTGCTCACGAACGGATTACCCTTGATGCTGTGCAGCGTCGGAGGATGGACTTTATTGGTGGGTTCCAGCAACTCCTCACCCCAATCTTAATCGAATTGCCACCGGCACAACTTGCGAGACTGGTACCATTGTTGCCAGCCTTTGCCGAATTTGGCTTGGAGATGGACCAATTTGGTGGAAACACCATTCGAATTCGTCAAATACCCGTCATTTTAGAAAAGAGTGATTGGAATCAGCTGGTACAAGATTTGGTAGACGATGCGATGGCAGGTGGGAAGGGAGCCCCAGTATTGGAACGCTTGGAAACAGCCTTGGCTACCAAGGCCTGTCATGGGTCCATTCGAGCGGGACGAATTATGTCAAAGTTTGAAATGCTTGAACTCCTAGAAGAGTTGGACGCGGTAGATTTTGGTGTGTGTGCCCATGGCCGTCCTGTGGCAATTCGGATCACACCTGCTGAACTTGAAAAGCAGTTCCATAGAACATAACCATAGATATAGATGATATTTAGACGCGGTTTTGATTGATAAACAATAGAGGTACGCATGGCTGTATTGGTCATTGGAGGTCCAACAGCGGTTGGCAAATCACAATTGGCTTTGGACATTGCCAAGCAACTTCAAGCTCCAATCGTCAGTGCAGATGCGATGACAATTTACAAAGACTTGAATATCGGAACAGCGAAGCCCAGCGTCAAAGAGTTGCAGCAAGTACAGCACTTTTGCGTTGATATTCGTGCGTACAATGAGTCGTATACAGTTGGAGATTTTGTCGATGATGTCTACGACGTACTCAGTCAGTTTAAGCATGTGATCATCGCGGGTGGAACGCCATACTATTTAAATGCTTTATTTAGACCACTGGCTCCATTGCCGGAATCTCAACCAGCCATTCGAACCTCTCTAGAACAGCTTCCAGATCCCCACACGGTACTGAGACAGGTAGACCCCATCGCTGCGGAGAGGCTTCACCCCAATGATAAGGTTCGCGTGATTCGTGCCTTAGAAGTCTTTGAGATTACAGGGAGACCATTGTCTGAGGTTCAACTGGATCCCCCCAAACGTCCTCCGTTGCAGGCTAAAGTTTTGTGGATGGATCGAGAGAACTTACGCCCTCGAATTGGAGCGCGGATTGCCCAAATGCTTCAAGGTGGGTACTTAGAAGAGTGTCAACGGATCTTAGAATCAGATTGGGATGTACAGGCGAAACCACTCCAATCTTTTTCGTATAAGTATTGGATTCGTCATCTGCAGGGGGACCTGTCCTTTGAGGAAGCAAAAGAGCGAACGGAGATTGGTACATGGCATCTTGCTCGTAAACAACGTACATGGGCACGAAATATTGGATGGGCCTCGATATCTCCAGAGCAGGCTAGATTAGAAGCATCGGATTGGGTCGTGACTCTTCAATAAACCCTTATGACATAGCAGTAATGAAGACTGAACAGGAGAGTGAGGGGAAGAGTGTCTCGGTATTACAACCTCGATGTCGTGATTGAATAAACTCAGATTCAATCTTCTGCCCCGATAACCTCTTCACCTCCACAAATAGCCGAGATGCGTTCCGACGAAGCCAATGATTTGTTTACGGCATAGTTTAGTGAAACGGGAGAGTCCGGTTCCAGGATATTGCTGACGGGTTCAGCCCAAACGGCGAGTGCTCTCAAGGTTTTGTCTCCAGGTCGAGAGATGTTCAACTCCACACTGTAACTCTGTGCCAGTCCATTTTCTCCATCATCATCGAAGGCACCTTCGGTCATGTATGTGATGATGGCCGATACGGAAACTTCTTCGTCTTCGAGGGTATAGGTGCCATGGCGGAAGTCAAGATACAGATCGTAAGGAGGCAAATCCACTCCAAGTAGGGGGGTGGGGTTCGCGCGATTGAGCGTGAACATCATATTCGCAGCCACAGAATCGAGATCAAAGGTGTCTTCAAATGGGGCGATGTCTTCTGGAATAGAGGGGAACTCATTGTTTGCAGTGGCCTCTTCGAAGGTAGTGCGATCGCTCACGTATGTACGTTCATAAGTTTCCCAATCGCCAGCAAACACGGCATCCTGATCTTTGCGGAGCAAATAGGCTTCGGCCTCCTTCCAAGAGCAGTTCATTTCAGCGAGTGATATAACCCCTTTGGCTCGTGACAACTCTTGACCGTAGTCGTCAATTGGTAAGTGTGATACATCTTCAGTTTGCAGATCATTGAGAGTAAAGGTGTCTGTATTGCCATCACCAGCAGCTTCACCCACCAGAAGGTAGCCTTCGGTATTGAACCAGTTCATAAATCCTTGAATGCCAGCCTCAAATTCAGCATCTCCACTGTAGAACTCACGAACCATATAAGACGTGACAGCATCCAAACCTTCAGGTGCAGGTGGTGGTGGGGAACAAGCAAGATGAGATAGCCATAGCAACATAACAACTCCGAAATAGTGGAATACTTAATTGTATTGATGTAGTTGAGTTATTGTCCATAATTTTTCTCTTTTCAAAATCATTGCAATTCGATATACTTCTTTTATGTATTTACACGTCAAGACTTTTTTATTCTCGATTTTGTCTACGGGATTTGCTCAAGAACCGGTTTATCCGGAGTATCGTGTTGCTAGAGTGACGCACAAAATCCGCGCATTTGCTTCCTTGGATGCACCCAGAGTAGGCATTGTGTATACGGGAGATGTTTTTGAATCGGGTCCGATTGTGGGGTACACCGATTGCGCAGCTGGATGGGCAAAAGTGGGTCCGGGTGTGATTTGTCTAGTGAAAACAGAGGTCGTTTCTGAAGAGCCAATGGCACTACCAACATTCTTAGACATTCTACCTCCAGCGGAAGATGGTCAATCTGAACTCTATTTTGCTACTGAACGTGAACCTCCCTTTATGCACGTCTTATTTGCTACTCGAGATGGTGATCATGAAGGCCGATTGTGGGCCAGTATCGAAGAGTTGGAAGCTGGAG
>CALDQI010000505.1:0-4001 GCA_937911635.1 uncultured Pseudomonadota bacterium
GTTCATATGTCCTGTTGATTTTAGTCGTTGTCTCTGCAACCACTAATACTGCGCACGCTCAAGAATCCCCCTCAGGATTTGACGTGCAAGAGTTTCGAGTTGGGGTTTCCATTTCAGGCGAACGGTGGGCAGAAGATGCCATTGCAACGATTTATGGAAAGAATGGCAAGCTGTTCCCTACATTGTCCATGAGTTATCGATTTCACAAAAACTTCTCTATAGATGCTTCAGCAGGAACCGCACGACTGACAACAGCCAACCAGCGCAACGAGATGCAGTTACTTCCAGTTACAGTTGGGGCTTCGATGTTGTTTGGTAATCCGGATAGAGAACCGTTTGTTTCTGTTGGTGCGGGTTTTGTTCAGTTTTCAGAAACGCTACTTCCTTATTATACTTCCGAGTATCCTACTGTGACATATGGAACAAAACTTGGAGTCGATGCCAAGGCTGGTGTTCGGATTGCGACCTCCATCATTCCAAATTCTACCCAGCATCCTCGTCAACCCAAAGGCGCATCTCAAATGGATGTTGAAATCGCGATGGGGTATCGAACACATCAGGCTTTTGGTGTGGGTACAGGATTGAATCTCAATGCCTTTCGAACATCGATAGGTTTTAACTTGCGGTATTAGTAATGATTCTTCAAACCTTATTTGCCCTCTTTTTGCATAGTGCACAGGCACAAGATGTAGAGCCCATGTCGCAGATTCGCTTTGCGGTTGAAGAAGACACTATGGTTCAAACACTGCCAACGATCAAAGACAAAATGGCAGAAATTCGCATCACCCATTGCAGTTTAGATCTTACCGAAGCTCTAAATACCGTCAAGAGGCCAGAGATCAGGCGGATTACACCCATCAATATGGGAGAGGAATCTTGGCTGTTAAGGATTGATCTTGCAAGGCCAGATATTATTTTGAAAGCAAAGGTTATCGATGGAGTCTTAGAGATAAACGTCTACTCAGATGAGGATTTTCAAACCCGTGATTTACAACCTGTATTGAGTACGGAGAGTTTGTTTGAAGATTTGTTTGCCAGTGATGTTGTTCTTCCCCCCAGTGTTGACTTGCGACCGTTGTACTCAACCGCCATTGCTTATCCGATGTCGGTAATGGATGTGCCCTTTGAAGTGTTGTCCCTCACAGGGGATGCTCTAGAGAGTGAATGGGCAGATGTGGATCAGGCGCGAGATCGATATCTAGAGGCGCAGCAACAAGGATTAAATGGTCTGACCGAAAGAGGGAACTCTGCGTACGCTCTTGGGATAGCCTATCTCAACCAAGGATTGGCTTTGGAGTCAGACTTTTATTTGACCAAACTTCGTCACATACCGGGTGATGTGCCATTGATGGATATGTACATGGCACGCGCTAGAGCCAATCTGCTTCAGAAGGATTGGGATGAGGCACGGAGAAATCTTCGACAAGCATACAACTATGGGGCTGATGAAACTCAAGTTGTTGAAGGAATGTCTTTTATAGCCCATGAGACAGGTATGCCATCTCGTAGTAAAACTGGGCGGTTGCTGGCTTCATTGACCTCGAAACCCCAAGCCTTATTGCTAGCTGGAGAGCTGTTGCAAATGGATGGGCGATATCAGGAAGCGTGGGAAATTTTAGAGCCGCTGTTTGAAAATCAAATGTTTAAAGAAGATGAAGATATGTCTCAAAGATTGCGTTTGCGTCTGGGAGATATAGCATATTTTCTAGGAGACAATCAACAGGCTCAGGTCTATTGGCGGGGAACGTTTCCAGACATTCGTCAGGTGAGAATGCTGCAGGTTCAGATGGTCAATGAAGGGAGTAATGTTTGGGTGGAGACAGTTCCTCAGTTGCGTGTCATCGCTGAAAATGGTGAAACTCAAAACGCTCCAGAGGCTCTGTATTTGATTGGTCAGGTATACTCAAAGTATGGGACTCAACTGGATGCCGTAGAGCTATGGGCAGAGTTTATCCGAACATATCCGAATCTAGTAGATAAGACAGATGTTCTGGATTTACTTAGTCTTGCATATCAAGAACGCGTTAGAGCACTTGCCAAAAAGAATCAGTGGATGCGGATTGCCAAAACTCATGAATTGGGGTGGGTGCCAGAGTTGCAAAGAGTGATCGATGAGCCAGATGTGCTTGTGATGGTTGCCGATGCGTATGCGCAGCTGGGATTACCAGATCGCGCTTTGTATGCATTGATTTCTGACTTCGGGATTGGTGTGAACAGTCAGTTTTATTTACCAGAGGCAGAGTTGTATTTGGCAGAGTTGTATTTTCAATCGAATCGATTTTATGAAGTGCACCGCACAATCGAGTTGATGGACAGCAAACGTTTACCAGTCCGTCTACGACCAAAGATGCAATATTTGAAGGCCCAGACCTTCTTGGCAGAAGGGCGGCTTGAAGAGGCAAAAGAGATGTTTGAGTTGACGGCTCGTTCTTCGGAGTTTAGAACACAGTCTTACGTCGCACTTGGCATTTTAGCAAGGCAAGAGGGTGATTGTCCATCTGCTGTCGCTTATTTAAAACCGACCTTGGTTCCAATAGAAGAACGCACCACAGATGACCCACTAGCATTTTTATATTTGTCTCAATGCCTTGGTGAAATGGGGGAGTATCAGTTGGCCAGTGAGGTTGCAGAAGCGCTTCAAGGAATTAGTTCAGATCCTGAAGAGATCCAGCATGCCCAGTATTTACAGGCGACTTTTTCTCAACCAGATGCAGTCAACCTAGAGGCTCTAGAGGGTACGGATTCTAATAGTATTTGGGTTGATCTTGTAGATGAACAACAGAAGTCAGATGCCTTTTGGACTGAACTTGAAGAATGGAAACAGTCAAAGTAACAGATTGCAACAAGTGTATTTGAATGGTTGACATGTTGAACAAGTTTTGTAGAATAGAGTAAGGATAGGAGTGGTTATGAAGGATTTACTGTTTGATAGGTTGCACAATGGTATAGGGCAAGTGTTAGACCTTCGTGCTCAACAGTCTACTATGACGGCTGGAAATATTGCCAATACAGATACTCCAAATTACAAAGCGAAGTTTATTCCATTTGATGAACTGCTGAAAAGTACTATGGGTACAGATAATATGACGATGCGACAAACACGTTCAGGTCATTTGACTGGATTGCAAGGATCTCCAGACGATCCTGAAATAGAAGAGATTGAAGCACCCCCGTGGGCCCTTGACGGTAATTCGGTATCTCTAGAACGTGAGATGGTGCGGTTGAAATCAAATGCACTTCAATATTCTGCGATCACACGTGGGGTTTCAAAAAGATTATCGATGCTTCGGTATGTTGTTGATGCAAAGAGGTAGTGCACGAACATACCTAGTATGTTAAATGAATATATGACACAGTGAAGGTTAATTATGAATATTCTAGACACATTGAGAATCTCCGCGAGTGGTTTGACAGCACAACGCGTTCGTCTACAGGCTATTTCTTCAAACATGGCCAATGCACGGTCGACACGAACAGAAGAAGGGACGCCATATCGACGCCAGATGCCTGTGTTTCAAGCAGTAGAGGCGAATGAGTTCGGTTCAGAACTTGCCCAGCAGCTTTCGCGAGTAGAAGTTGTTGATGTGGAGAGATCTGAAGCCCCATTCCGTCAAGTGTTTGATCCTGGTCATCCGGATGCAGATGACGATGGCTACGTAAAGTATCCCAATGTAGATATTTTACACGAGATGGTTGATTTGATGAATACGTCTAGAACATATGAAGCCAACAGCAATGTAACAGAGACAACCTATAAGATGGCTAATCAAGCTCTAGAGTTGGGTAGATAATATATTTGCCGAGAGTAAAACTATACTCTTTATGCCCGAAGCAAGGAACGATCATGAACAAAATTATTCCACCAACGATTCAGCGTATGACTGCAGCAGAAAGTGGTCTCGCAGGATCCATCGCTCCCAATAATAAAACAGGGGATAAGAGTTTTTCGGATGTGCTTGAAAATGCTATCCAAGATGTAGATATGTCCCAACGAGTGTCGG